>WJIM01000150.1 GCA_014730285.1 Candidatus Zixiibacteriota bacterium | reverse complement strand
TCGGTGATTTCACCGGTCGCCTTGCCGGTTCTTTCGGCCAGTTTACGGACCTCGTCGGCCACGACCGCGAAGCCGCGTCCCTGTTCACCTGCCCTGGCGGCCTCGATCGCCGCGTTTAAAGCCAGCAGGTTGGTCTGATCTGCTATATCATCGATAACGCCGATAATCTCGCCGATCTGGTCTGCCGATTTGGCCAGCTTGCCGATTGAATCGGCCGATTCACGCACGACCTCGGCAATCTTCTGCATTCCCTGAATTGTCTCGGAGACGATCTTGCCGCCGCTCGTGGCGGTATCGGATGCCTTGTTGGAGGCGTCGGTGGCCTCACCGGCATTCTTGGATGACTGCAGAATCGTAGCTGTCATCTCTTCAACAGCAGTGGAAACCTGAGTTACCTGATTGGCCTGCTCCTGCGATCCGCGAGACATCTCCTCGGATGACGAAGCTACCTCATTGGCAGCCGAGACAAGCTGTTCGGCATTCTGAGTCAGCTCGTTAACCATATTGGAGAGATTTGTGACCATAGTCTTGAATGAGTTGCCGAGCACATCCTTTTCGGATTTGGGTTCGACCCGAACCGTAAGATCATTCTCGGCAATTCGCTCTGAAGCATCAGCGATCTCGCCGATATAATCGACCAGTTTTCTGAATGCGGATGCCAGCGTGCCGACCTCATCTTTGGACCTGAATTCGATGTTATGGTCAACATCGCCCTCGGAGATCTGCTCTGCAATAGTGGCCATATTCGAGACCGGCCTGGAGATACCGCGGGCAATTACAAAGGCGATACCTGCGCCGAGAATTATGGCGCCGATTATGAAGGCAATGGCCAGGCTGACCGCGGCGCTCTGAGCGGCATGCATCTCCTCCGTTTGTGCTTCCTGAATTCCCTCGATTATGGAGATAACCTCAACCGCCGACTCATACAAGTCGCCATAAACATTATCAGTTTCATCATTGTCAGCCACAACGGTTTTCATTGAAGCACCAATATCGTTGGTTGCATGTATTATGTCATCCAGACGCTGAAGATTATCGCTATCATTGGTCAAGCCTTTTGCTTTCAGGCCTGCGGCTTCGATATTGTCCACCAGCTCATAAAGCTGTTCCGCGTAGCTGTTGTCATCCTGCAACAGATAATTACGGTATACTACTCTCAGCTCGAGATAATCCGAAAGCATCTGGACCACAGTCTCATTAAGCTCGACTGCATTCATCAAAGCAGAACCGCCGGAACCGGATCTGGCGATTCTGTTAAGGTCCTCTTCCACCGCTTCCTTTAAAGTAATAAACTGCGGCTGAGCAATGTTAGCGTCGGCGGTAATTTTCTCCATCGCCCTGGCAGCGTCTTTGGATACCTCAACAAGTCTGCCCCAGATTCCAACATACTCTTCAATTGTCTTGCGGGCATTGTCAGCCATTTCCCTGTCTTCATCACTATCGAATCTGGCTCTCATTACATCCAGCCGTGAATAGGTCTGCTGGGCAAGGTCCTGCACCGTCTGATAATGTTTGGCATCTTTGGTGTGCAGGAAATTCAACCGGGCCGCGCCCATATCCTTGATAGCCAGATACATCTGAAAAGCATCGGTCGTATTTGCCGATTTTTCAGAAACCGTGTTCAAGCCGTTGAAACCGACATAGCCGATCAGAACAGCCAGGATCAACACAGCGCCAAAGCCGATGTACAGCTTTTTGGCGATTTTAATGTCTTTCCACCCCATTTTTGAAGCCTCCTTGTTGGTTTGTATGTATTGTTTGGTTCAATCAATTTATCTCATTATGCGATTAATGCTTTATTCATGGCCTCCCTTTACAGCCGGATTATGTCTTTCCCCTTGTGCCGGCTGAGTTCTTATATGGAATCTATGATTATTTATCGTAGCTTTTCCGACAAAATGGATGAGCTTATTTTAGTAAGAAAATGAGTATGTCAGATACTCAGTCGAAAATCGCCCCGATTATGATTAAACGGTATTGAGAAATGAACACAGATTTATGCTCTTTTTGTTTAGCCCCAGTTTTTTCCTTATCTGTTGACGGAATTTATGCACTGTCAATAATGATATATGCAGTATCTCCGCTATCTCCTTTGAAGACATGCCGTTTTTAATCATATTGCAGATATTCAATTCGCGCGGCGAAAGCTTTGCAAAATTCGAATCCAGCTTGTTTATGAACGGCGAGGTTATATTTTCGAGGCCCTTTTCTAAAAGACTGATTAAGGGCATATAATCTTGACCGCTCTTTTCCTTGATTGATTGAATTAGCGGCAATATGATCTTATTATAGTTCTCCTGAATTTGCTTTTCGATCTGCTTTTTGTCTTCCTCGATATGGCTCATTATCTCCTTCAGGACAGTCCTTTCGGTATCTAGCTTTTCATAGGCATCGCGCAGCTTTCTTTCGGCATGTTTTTGAGGACTGATGTCCCTGATGATGGCAGAAACACCGCTAATCTCACCTTTTTTACCCTTAATAGGCGAAAGAGTGACAGATGCGTCAAAGCGCGAATCGTCTTTGCGCATACGTATGGTGGTATATTGCTCCAGCCTCTGACAATTTCTGATATTGTCAAGAATATCGGATACTTCGTCCGACTTCTCGGGCGGAATAAGCATCTGGATCGGCTGACCCAAAACCTCGGATTCGTCATATCCATAGATGTCTTTTGCGCCTGAGTTCCAGCTTACAATCGTACCGTCGGTTTCCATGCCGATTATCGCATCGTAGGACGATTCTACAATCGAGGCCAGACGCGAATGCGCCTCCTCATCGATCTCCAGATCGGTAATGTCCTTACATGAGAAAAGAAGTTTTTCCTCTTCTGCGGCGGTTTTAAGGCTGTCGACAAGAAGATATCGATGCTGATCGTTTGCGTCCAATAATTCACATTTGAGATTTCTGATTGTGTTTCCGGAACGAAATTCTTCAATTCGGGAAGAATCGATATCGAGAAATCGGAAAAGGTTTTTGTGAGCAAACATCTGTTTGAATGTAAAACCGAACACATTTTGATGAATTGTTCCGATGAACCTGATCGTGCCGTCAAGGTCGGTAAGAAAGATTACATCAACAAAAGCCTGAGTTAAAAGCTCATATATTTCCTCTTTGAAGCCTTTGTCGAGATATTCAAGCCCTTCAGACGAAAACCGGCCTGTACTCGCCTCATTATTAGGTTCGATTCTGTTCGGATTAGCGATTTTCATGCTTTGAATATTTAGCCCGCCCTATTTTGTAAATAGTTTTTACCACTATGAATCAGGGGCGCTTATGCCCGAAGCCACCCTTTATTTACTTATCGTCCTGCGAGATAGAAAGCTTAGAATGTATAGGTCGATCTTATTCGGCCGCGCGCTTCAAAACAGCCCGGGCGAGTCCGGGACGGTTGGTGATAATCATCTCGGGCTTGAGGGTCATCGCGTTTCGGAGGTCGCGGGGATGGTCGATTGTCCAGTAAGATATCTTATAGCCCCAGTCGGAAAGAGTGCGGTAGCCGCGGTAGAGAATATTCATGTAATTCAAGTGCATGAAGTCCGATTTAACATACTCCGACACTCTTCGCATATAAAAACAAACGTTAACAGCAAGCGGCAGAATCGAAAAAGGTCCGGCAATCAGGGCAGTCTTGATTTCCGGATTGAATCTTTTCAAATTCGCCAGGATACGGGGATCGAAGCTGGAAAGGATTATGCGCTCCTGAAGCTTCTTTTCGGATACCAGTTTCAGTATTTTCTTTTCAAGATTGTTTTCCTTGATGTCGAATACGATTGAAGTCGGGCTGCCGATTTCCGATACAATTTCCTCAATGGCTGCGGGCGGCTCCTGATTATGAATCCGCATTTTTTTGAAATCGGCCAGATCTAACTCTGATAGGTCGACTGCCGCTCCGGTCAGGCGCGCAAGGTTGAAATCGTGGCAGGCCACCAAATGGCCGTCGCGAGTTTGACGGATATCAATTTCGATCGAATCCGCCTTCTGCTCGACAGCCTTCCTGAAAGCCCTGAGGCTGTTTTCGGGGTATCTGTGCGATGCGCCTCTGTGGGCGCAGATCAAAGGATTCATCTCGAAAAGTTTGGCAAAATAATTCGATTTGGCAAGTTTATTCTTGATTAAGCTGAAAGATTACTTGACCGAAATCTGATAATATGTAGATTATAAAATCTTTTTGACGGCAAATTGAGAATATTGATATGAGCGACTCATCTGAAAAATTAATCCTTACCGGAGCGGCTGGTCTTCTGGGGCAGGCGATCCTGAATAAATTCCGTTCCCATTATGACCTGGTTGCCGTGATAAACAAAACCGAGATAGATGATCCGCCTGAAGATATTGAAATCGTACAGGCTGACCTCTCGGTTAAAAAGGCTGTCTCGGAGTTGATCGATAAGCACAAGCCGGATATTATTCTCAATGCCGCCGCCTGGGTTGATGTGGATGGGTGTGAATCCGACCGCAAGCGTGCGCTGAAATCCAATTTTTCAGTAGTCGAGAATATCGTCAATGCCATCAAAGATAAAAGGATATATCTGGTCCAAATCTCAACAGATTATATTTTCAACGGCGTCGATCATCCTGCCAATGTCGATGACAGCCCGGCTCCCTTGAATTATTACGGCAGGACAAAGTTTATGGCCGAGGAATGTATTGTCGACAATTATGCCCGTTATTTGATAACCCGAACCTGTGCTCTTCTCGGTTCGCCTAACCGGGGTCAGACCAATCTGATTAACTATTTCTACAACAGCCTGAAAGAGGGCAAAGAGGTGCAGGCGCCCGAGGATATTTACGCCAATCCAATCTGGGTGGAAAACCTGTCGGAACTTCTACTTGAAGCTATCCAGAAGGGTTACAAGGGGATGCTGCATCTGGGAGGCAAGGATTATCTCTCGCGCTATGAATTTGCCCGGATTTTTGCCGATGTTTTCGGATTCGACGAAAGCCTGATAAAACCGGTCGCAGCTATCCACCAGAGACGGCCGGCAAAGAGGCCTCAGTATGCCGGTTTAAATGTCAATCAAACCCGGGATAAATTCGAAACTCCGCTTCTAACTGCCCGTGAAGCCCTAACAGAAATTCGAAAAAATATCGAGTAGAAAAAATTTCCTTGCAAATCGTCAAATTTTTCTCTCAATATCCGCACAGCTGAGTTTTATGCTTTTCAGCGCGCTCTCTAATCCATTGCAGGGCAAGTCTTTAGCTGTTGTCGTCAAGTTCGGCATTAAGCTTGCATATCTGATTCTCAGAAGAAATGCCTGAAAATAGGATTTGAGAGAGGCATAAATGCTTAGATTAGCGACTCTAATATTTTCTTTTTTATTATTAAATTTTGCCGCCACCGTTTCCCTTTCCGCGCAAAGCTCTTCGGATGATGAGGAACTTCTTAATAAGCTTAAGGAGATGAAGAAGTTAGAATCCCGGGATAAATCGGAAAGCTATTCCACGCCTCCGATTTATGAGGACAGCGCCGGTCAGGGCTCGATGCAGCTTGAGAAGTCCCAGGAAACGCTCGATATCCCGGAGGAGGAAAAGGAAGGGAAAGATAAGCTTAGAAGGCGGGAAATGCGGGAAGAAAAACCCAAACCCGATTCTTTGGAACAGCGGATTCCAAAGCCCGGGCCGGACGGTTTGAGGCTTTTCGGCGCGAATCTTTTCAGCTCATCTTCGGCGGATTTCTCCCCGGCGCCGATTGCATCGGTGCCGCCCGATTACAAGCTGGGGCCGGGAGATAATGTCATTGTTTATTTATGGGGGCGAATCGACCTTGAAATGGACCTGACGGTTGACCGCGAGGGCAAGGTATTCGTGCCCAAGGCGGGCGAGATTACCGCTTTTAACCTAACACTGGATCAGTTCAAAGAGCGTTTGCACAAAAAGCTGTCCAACATTTATTCCGATTTCGAGCTGGGTGTGATGCTGGGACGGATTCGGACTATCCGCGTTTATGTCTACGGCGAGGTCAAAAAGCCCGGGGCATATACGATAAGCTCGTTATCCACTCTTTTTAACGCCCTGCATTATTCTGGTGGCCCCAATGAAAACGGTTCCCTTCGAAAAATCCGCCTTAGCCGCGGAAAAGAGACGATTGCGACAGTCGATCTTTACGATTTTCTGCTTCACGGTAAAAACGGCGCCGGAATCAAGCTTCAGTCCGAGGATGTTATCTTCGTGCCGGTTGTCGGGCCCAAAGTCTCGGTCAGGGGGGAGGTTAAACGTCCCGCGATCTACGAGCTCAAAAATCAGGAACAGCTTCTGGATGTCATCGAACTGGCCGGGGGCGTGTCCGATGAGGCCTATCTGGGACGAGTGATGATCGACCGAATCAATAACGGTCAGGGGCGCAAACTGATTGATCTTTCTCTGGCGAATGAAGAGGATCGTGAAAAAAACAATATCGAAATCAAGGCCGGGGATGATATCTCGGTCTTCAGCATATATGAGAGACGTGAAAATGTTGTCTGGCTCGACGGGCATGTGAAACATCCGGGAGCATATCAAATGGACAACGGTCTGAGTGTCTCCGAACTCCTTGGCGATGGAAAACAGCTCAAGGAAAACCCGTATCTCGAGCGAGCCGATCTTATCCGCACGAATTCCGACAGCCAGCAGGAATTGATCCCAATCAATCTGGCTGAGGCTTTAAACAAAAATCCCGATCATGATCTGAAATTGCAGGTCAATGACAGCCTGCGGATTTACGGAAGCAATGAAATTGCCAGAAAGAAATATGTGAGCATAGACGGCGAAATCCGCAAACCGGGTGAGTACCAGCTCTTCAAAAACATGCGTATCTCCGATTTGATTTTCATGGCCGGGGACCTGAAACGCGGGGCCTATACCCTGACTGCGGAAGTGGCAAGACGCACACCCGGCAAGGAAATAGAATTGCTGTATATCGATCTGGCCAAAATGAAAGAGGGTGATCCGGATGCGGATATTCTTCTGGCCGAAGATGATTATATATTCATCCGCAAGGTACCCGCATGGGAACTGGATAACTTCGTAACCATTGCGGGCGAGGTGAAATTTCCCGGTAAGTATGCTGTTTACCGCAATGATGAAACGCTTTACGATCTTATCCAGAGAGCCGGAGGCCTTACCCCGGAGGCATTCGCATTCGGGACAATATTTATTAGAGGAGAGATTGAGGATAAGCTGGAAAGAATGAATCTCCCCGGCATCCTGGATCGCTCCAATCCGGTCAAATTCGATTCCGCCGGCAACTACCATCATACCTCTATCCTGAAGTACAATGCCAGCGAGCTTTCGCGCATGGTGATTGATCTCGATCTGGTCCTTTCGAGCAAGGGCCGACAGGGGAATGT
>WJIM01000149.1 GCA_014730285.1 Candidatus Zixiibacteriota bacterium | reverse complement strand
TTTGCCATAGCCCGTTATTGAACGGGGATGGGTCATTTTGTGCGGATCCAGTATCTCGTTCAAAGTTTCCTCGTCAATCAAACCGCTTTCAAGTGCAAGTTGACGAACCGGAAGACCTGTCTCCAGAGCTTTTTTGGCTATTGTAGCGGTATCCTCGTGTCCCATAAACGGCGCCAGAGCGGTGACAAGGCTGACCGAGTTCTCCACCAGCTCCTGGCATCTTTCGCGGTTGGCCGTTATCCCGACAATACAGCGCTCACGGAGGACCGTGCAGGCTCGTTCCAGCATCTCGATCGACTGGAAGATGTTGAAGCCGAGAATTGGCTCGAATACATTGAGCTCGAGCTGACCGCCCTCGGCGGCAAGTGTGACCGTCACGTCGTTGCCGATCACTTGAAAACAGACCTGGTTTACTACCTCGGGAATTACCGGATTGACTTTGCCGGGCATAATCGAGGACCCCGGCTGACGGGGTGGGAGGTTGATCTCGCCGATTCCGGCGCGCGGGCCGGAAGATAGTAATCTCAGGTCATTGCAAACCTTGGATAATTTGATTGCTACCCTTTTCAGCACACCCGAAAGCTGCACGAAGGCGCCGGTGTCAGAGGTCGCCTCGACCAGGTTCGGCTCGGTGTAGAGTGGAAGGCCGGTTATATCCGCCAATAGAAAGCGAATTTTCTCGGCGTAACCTTCGACAGTGTTAATGCCGGTGCCCACAGCCGTGGCACCCATGTTAATACCGCAGATCTCGCGTGTGGCATCCTTGACGGCTTTCATGCCTTCGCCCAGAGCGATACCATAGGCCTCGAATTCCTGACCCAATGTCATCGGGACCGCATCCTGAAGCTGGGTGCGTCCGATTTTCAATATATCGGAAAACTCCTGACCTTTGTCGGTGAAGGCGTCCTTAAGGTTGTTCATGGCCTTCAGCAATTTCTCGATATCCCAGACCGAGGCAATTTTCAACGCGGTCGGATAAACATCATTGGTAGACTGCGAGAGGTTGACATGGTTGTTGGGATGGCAGTACTGATATTCCCCGCGCTTATGTCCCATGATTTCGAGGGCGCGGTTGGCAATCACCTCATTAGCGTTCATATTGGTAGAGGTTCCGGCGCCGCCCTGAATGACATCGACGATAAAATGCTCAAAAAGGGCGCCGCTTCTGACGTCATCACAGGCTTGCACTATGGCATCACCGATTTTATGATCCAGGATTCCCAGTTCCATATTGGCCATGGCCGAGGCCTTCTTGACCGATGCCAGAGCCTTGACAAGATTCGGGAATTGCGAGATAGTAATCCCGGTCATGGGAAAGTTCTGGATTGCGCGGGCGGTTTGAATTCCGTAATAGACCTCTTCCGGAATTTGACGTTCTCCCAGGCTGTCGCTCTCGAGTCTGTATTTCATTCTACTTACCTCCATCGACTATTTTAATGTCGGCTGTTTTCTGGTAATATTTCGCCACAGCCGCCATATCCTCATCTCCCAGCCCCATGCCTTCGGCGCCGCTGAACATCTCTCTTACAGCGGATGTTACCGGCAGGGCAATGCCGCTGATTCCGCCCGCCTCAAGAGCCAGGTTTATATCCTTAAAGATCAAATCGATGGAAAAGTTCTTGGAATAATCATCTCTTGCTATGGAATTCCCCTTGATCGCAAAAAGCGGGCATCCCAGCGCGCCTGAGCTGATCGTTTCATTCACTGATTCAAAATCAAGCCCGAGTTTTCGGCCGAATGTTAATGCTTCGGCATAGGCGCCCATCATATTGGCCAGAAGCATATTGATCATCAGCTTCATCTTCGTTCCCGCACCGATCTCACCGCAGCGAACAACCTTTTTGCCCATACTTAGAAGGAGCGGTTCGGTCTCATCGATTAGCTTTTCTTTGCCTCCCGCAAGGATTACCAGGGTGCCGTCCTCGGCGGGTTTTTTACTTCCGGAAACGGGTGCATCCAAAAAATCGGCTCCCTGAGAATCAACAGTTTGGGCCGCCTGTAATGTGGCCTGTTCCGAGACTGTGGTCATATTTATTACGGTTTTGCCCGATTTCAGGACATCGGCTATGGAACCGACTACTTCAAGCAAATCCGACGGTCCGGTGACCATGATTATGATCACATCGCAGTCCTCGGCCAGCTCCCAGGGCGCATAATAGACAGTTGCGCCCTCATCACGAAAGGATTCGGCACGAGATTCGGTGCGGTTGTAAACTCCCAGGTCAAATCCGGCGTTCTTGATATTTCCGGCCATCGGCGCGCCCATTGTCCCAAGGCCGATCAATCCGATTTTTTTATCTTTTATTGGCATCAGATATCCTCCTTTTAGAATCAATTTAAAATGTAAAGAGGGATTATAACAGAGGATTTACGATGTTGCAATTGGTTTCTGGGAAGTACTGCAAATAGAAAAGCCCGCCTGTGAATCCTCGGGCGGGCTTGCAAGTTTGATCGCTATTCGCTTAGCAGTCTGGATCACCGTTGCCGTCAAGGTCGCAGGGCGGTACGCCGCCTATGAAGATATAGTTTATTATAATTACAGCATCGCTGATATTGCAGGTGCCGTCGCAGTTGCTATCAGCGGCCTCGATCGGATCGGGTTCGGAGCCGTTTATGAAGATGTAATTGATAATATAAACTGCATCTGAAATATTCACCTCATCATCCCCGCTGGCATCCCCGCAAATATAAGCCGGGGGAGGGGGCTCGGTGATCTGCATAACTATAAGCATCGTATCGGTACTTGGCGGTGAATCGGAGTCGGTTACAACGACTCTGAACGAAAATTCGGAAGCCCACGTGGGTGAACCCGAAAGCAGACCGGATTCGCCTTCCTCGAATAAAAGACCGTAGGGCTGCTGTCCCCAGACTTTGTCCCAGGTATAAGGCGGCACTCCGCCTACAGCCCAGAATTGATAGCTGTATTCTTCACCCACTACTGCGTCAGGCACTTCGTAGGCCTGCATATGCAGAAGGCCGTCGCAGGCATCCCCGACGCCGTCACTGTCCTCATCATACTGGTACGGATTTTGGATATCGTAGCAGTTATCACAGGCATCACCCACGCCGTCCTGATCGAAATCGTCTGTATTTGAGGTGGCAAGCTCAGGACAGTTATCGTCCTCGTCCGGAACGCCGTCGTTATCGTCATCCGGATCGCAGGCATCCCCGAGAAAATCACCATCGTTGTCGTTTTGATCGAAGTTGGGAGTATCCGGACAGTTGTCGCAGTCATCTCCCACGCCGTCATTATCTTCATCTTTCTGATCGGAGTTCATCGTCAGCACGCAGTTGTCGCTGTCATTGACGATGCCGTCATTATCGGCATCCGGTTTGGGAAATATATTTCTGATCATATACTCTTCGTCCAGGCCGCATCCCGACCAGGGGCAGTGCAGGTTGTCCAGATTGTACCAGGCGTTATGTCCGTCATCCCAGCCGTAATTGAAATGGTACTGCTTGGTACCGTCAATTTCGCGCCAGCCGTCGCAGACGATAGCGTGAGTATATATCCGATATTCCATCGGCTGGCCGGCCAGAATCTGTTCCTTGACAAGATTGAACCATGCATCCGAGCTATGATTGCTGCGCCATTCCCTGTCGATTGATTCATCATAGTAGAAATATGTCGGAAAAACATTGACCGCGTAATATGTCCATGTCCCCGATCCGCAGCGCCCGTAGTCCATCTCGAACGCTATTCCCACTTCTCGGCATAGATGTGCCAGGGCGTCCTGCTGGTCTTCATCGCAGCCCTCGTCGCAGTCATCGACTATGTTATCCCAGTCGTATGGATCGGTAAAATCCGCGCCAAGGGTCTGGCCCTGGGTATTGCCGCCGCAGGAGTTGTCACCTGCCCAGTAATATGAATGACTGCCCTGCCCGTTAGGCGGCCACTGGTAATAAGCCATGATCTGTGCAGCCGCAGTGGCTACACATCCGACTACGGTCGTGCCGCCGTCACCCATGGGGCAGTAATTATTATAGGGCACGCCCTGATGCCAGCTTGTGGTGAGAAGAGGTTCGCCCTCTTCGCCGGGGACAATGTCCTTGCCGAGCCTGTTCAAAAATTCCGGCTCTGATAATGTATATTGCGACCATTTAGTCTGATTTATTTCATCGAAAAGCTTTTCTGATTTTGAGGCCTGGGATGCTTCCATACTGCCGTAATAATCCACATACAGCCTTACCCGTTCCATTAAAACGTCTCTCAGGAGTTTGGCAAAACCATCTTCGGCGTTGACATCAAGAATAGAATTATCCGAGTAGGCTTTAACCGGGGGCAGTTCCTTCAGGACGGGTACAACGATATATCCTTCAGGCTCGATCGAATAGACATTTGCCAGGACAGTGTCGTTTACGGTTAACAGCTCAACATCTGCGATCTGAGGGTTTTGCGATTCGGCCCAATCGCCTCTATCGTATACTATCATGTTCAGCCAGTTCTGGCTGACAAGGCTCATCTCGTAATCTTCAGCCACCTCGGCTGAGACATTGGAGAACGAAATCAAAATCGTGAATACGAAAAGCGCGAATAGATTGAAAATTGAAGTCGTTGCTTTTTTCGGCGATGACGAGTGGGGAAAGTTTTCAGGCTTGGGTTTAAGGGAATACAATGCGTCACCTCCAGGGTAAAAAGGCCAGTAGTCAATGAAGCTGTTTTTTCTCTTCATTTAAAATAACCTGCTTTGGGTTTTTGTCAATATTTGAATTGCCGTTCTCTTTTATGTGTTTAAACCGCTTGCAATTAGAACGTCAATGTCTTAACCTTTATTTGTTTATATTTTAAGGGATTTTTGGTAAATTAAATCTTATGAGAATAACCGCCTTGCATATTGCCCGCATTGTCGAGGAATTTAGGCAGTCCCTTTTGGGGGCGCGAATCAGAAAACTGCGCAAATCCGAGAAAGACAAAACGGTTATAATGCATCTTGAAAGCGGGGATGAGCGCTTTAGCCAGGTATTTCATTTCGGCGGCAAGGTCTCATACATTTATTTAGTGTTTGGCTTTTATACGCGTATCACCACCACCAATTTTCTGCCCCAGCTTATGGATGCTCGAATAAATGATATCAGCCAGCTCGATTTTGACAGGATAATTCAGTTCGATATTGAGGCAGAGAAGGAATCGTATCGGCTTGTCTTCGAATTGTTTGGAATCAGCAGCAATCTTTATCTCAGCGACAATTCCAATAATGTCATCACCTCGATTCGCAAAGCCAAGCTGGATTTGAAAAAGTATGAGCCGCCCGAACCTCTGGAACTTGCCAATCCGCTTGATTTCCATACCGAAGATGTTATGAAGCGATTAATGGCTTCCCCTGAATTGGCCTTGAAAGATGCTATACCTCGGACATTCTCCGGATTGGATGAAAGATTGCTCGAGGAGATAGCGGCCGATAAATATGATATTCTATCAAACGCGGTCTCTGAATTAATCCCTGAATCAATCGAAGAACTGCTTGGAAATATAAAGGAATACTGCACCGATTTCACTGATCCCGGGATAGCGCTTAGCTATGATTCTGATGCGGGATCGATCCTGAGTGCCAATAAGGACGATTTGCCAAAATTCGATTCAATCTCAGAAATATTTCGCCAAGCGTCGCGAGGTCAGAAAATTAAAAAGCCTAAATCCTCGGTAAAGTCGAATCTGGCAGGACAGCTTAAGCGCGCCATAAAGAAGGACACGAAGAAAATATCGAAATTGGATGAGCAGTTTGAGAAGGCCCAGGACTATCCCCTAATCCGCCAGAAGGCTGAGCTTTTGGGTATGAATCTGCATAGGGCTGAGAAAGGAATGGAGTCGATAGAGGTTGATGATGTTTATTCCGAGGATGGAGCTATGGTCAAAATCGAACTGGATAAAACTCTGTCGCCCGGCCAGAATGTAGAGCGAATGTTCGAGCGGGCAAAAAAGTTGAAGGACAAGATCCCCGGCATAAAAGCGGAAATTTATCTGACCGGGGATCGACTTGAACGGCTGGGTAATCTTAAGGCCGAACTCGAAAGTATTGAAACAGAAGATATTCCGGACCGCTTGAAGACCGAGCTGGCGGAATTCGGTATTAAGGCTCCCGGAGAGGGCAAAAAAGCCAAATCAGAAGAACGTCTTCCATACAAAAAGTACACATCTTCACTGGGAGAGGAAATTCTCGTGGGGCGCTCGGCCTCGGATAATGATGTTCTGACTTTCAAGTTTGCCCGCAAATACGATCTCTGGCTGCATTCCCAGCAGACCGCAGGCAGTCATGTTATCCTCAGGCGTCCCAATAAAAACCATCAATTTCAGAAATCCAGCATAGTCGAAGCGGCTGAAATTGCCGCATTCTTTTCAACAGCCAAAAAATCGGATACGGTGCCTGTGATATACACTGAGGTCAAGTATGTCCGCAAAGTCCGCAAGGGAAAGCCGGGGCAGGTTATTGCCGACCGTACCAAATCGATTTTGGTCACACCGCGCCGACCTAAAAATTAAACTTTCATTTTCCGGCCCGCTTTTATAAATTCCCCCTGATGAAGAAAGTCGCGTTTATAATAATCGTACTGGCGGTCGTGGCAGGATTATATTTCCTGCTCAAACCGGAAAAGGATATCATGTCCGATCCGCGGATTCCCAAATTCGCAATGATACAGGCCGAGATCGAAATCGAGGCGGAGCGTCTGGATCAGGACAGTACTTTTATGGAGGGGATGCGGGACTCAATTTATGAGAGCTTTGGTGTCACTGAAGGCTGGATAAATGAGGTGGAGGATCTGATAAATGAGCAGCCGGAGAATTGGGTTGATGTCTATCAGTTAATGATTAAGCATGCCGAGAAGGTCAGGGACTCTCTTCTGCATAAAAGGCCGATTCAAAATGATTCAACCTGACGTCATTCTTAATTCGACTGTAGGCAATCACATCGAATCTGAAATCATATCCAGAGGTATCATGCTCCTGAATATATCCCTGTGCCGCTGCAATTAAATTTTTCTGTTTCGATTTTGTGACCCATGCCTGCGGCTCGCCGAATTTATCGCTTCTGGCCGCTTTGACCTCCACGAATACGATGGTATTATCGATTTTGCAGATAAGATCGATTTCCTTATGACCGTATTGATAGCTGCGTTCCAGAATTCGATAGCCCTTGCCTTCCAGGTAATTCGCGGCAAGATTTTCCGCTTCGGTGCCGAAAGATCTTTTATTTCCTTTCTTCAAGGACAAGGCTCTCCTGAATATATTCCGAATAGTCCAGACGGAAACTCTGTCTGTGATAGACAGTGGCGCCGTACCTCATAAGTGCTTCCCGATGGAATTTGGTTGCATACCCCTTGTTCTGCCGGAATTTATATTGGGGGCAGTGATGATCTATCAATGCCATGATCCTGTCGCGGGTTACCTTTGCCAGTATGGAGGCGGCGGCAATGGCGGTGGAACGCTGATCGCCTTTAATGAGCGACTGCTGCGTAATTTCAGTATCTGGAATCCGCCGGTTACCATCGATAAGTATCATCTCCGGTTCGATTTCAAGATTCTCCAGCGCAACTTTCATTCCCAGCACGGAAGCCTGATAGATATTGATCTTATCGATCACCCTTTGATGTATCGCTACGATTTTATATGCCAGCGCCTTTTTTGTAATGTAATCGTGGAGTTTCTCTCGTTTTTCGGGAAGAAGCGCCTTACAGTCGTTGATACCATTGGTGCGGAATTCCGCGGGAAGTATCACGGCGGCGCAGACAACCGGCCCCGCCAGAGGCCCCACGCCCGATTCGTCAACACCGGCAATATACTGAATTCCGGTACGCCTGAGTTGATTTTCTATGCGCTTACTCGCCTTCATTTGAAGGCTATTTAAAAAAGTTAAATCCATGCTGGCAAGAAAATAGTTGGGATTATATTCTTAATTTTGCTATTATTTCTACTGAGAAATGAAAATCAAAATTTGCAAAAAATCGGAATTATCCGAAGGAAAAGCGGTTTCCAAAAAAATACTCGCCCGCCGCGTGGCGGTATTTTTGCTCAATGGCGAATATTATGCCATAGAAGGAGACTGCAAACATCAGAAGGCGCCGCTCGATTCAGGCAAAGTCGACGGCAATGTGGTTGAGTGCTCATGGCATGGATGGCGTTACGATATTCCCAGCGGCGAATGCCTGACAGAAAAGTGGGCCAGGCTCAAGACCTATCCGGTTGAAGAGGAAGATGATTGGCTTGTTGTGGATTTAAGCGGGTAATACCTCTCGGTGATAAATACGCCGGCCAGAATTGTAATTCCCCCCACAATGAAATTGGTGGTCAATTGTTCTGACAAAAATACATAAGACCATAGGGCCGCCAGAATAGTCTGAATATACATATATATGGAAAGCCGCGAGGCCTCCATGTATTTCAAAGCCCAGTACCAGAGCGGGAAGGCTGTGCCGGTCGTTAAAAGGGATATATAAAGAAGGCCGATCCATGCAATAACCGAAATTTGAGAGAAATCTGTAGTAATTGTGCCATAGGACCCCATGGGGATGAAGAGGATCATGCCTGCGGTGATGGAATAGGAGTAGGCAGCGATTGATCCGAGTTCGGCCACGACCTTCTTGCCGATGACTATATAGAGCGCCCATGCGATTACAGCCATCAATATAAGCAGGTCGCCCCAGTAGAATTTGGGTTCGACAGTGATATTGCGGTCAAGCAGAATTATAATCACTCCCGCGAGCGCGATCAGGATGCCGCCCATTTTGCCGAAATAAAATTTCTCCGAGAGCATGGGAATAGCGAGGATATAAACGAATAAAGGCGTCATACTGAACATCAGGGCCGAATGCCCCGGGGTGGTCATCTCAAGCCCGATAAGAAAGAAGCCCTGGTTAACCGGCGCGATTAGAAAACCGAGGATGATTATCTTAAGCAGGTTCTTTTTGCTTAAACGCTTATATCTTCCTTGAATCAGCATCAGCAGGTTTAAAACCATTGTGGCAATAACAAAGCGCAGAAAGCCGAGGGTGAAGGGATCAAAATCGTTTAGAGCGATTTTCGTGAAAAGCGGTGTGGCCGAGAAAATCAATTGGCAGAAGATAATGGCTATGTAAAGCTGCGCCAAAGGCATAGGAAATACCGCCTTCATTTTCAAGTCATAAATTGAAAGGCAAGCTAACCTTTTTTTGTCCGCTCGGCAATGAATACTCCGATCAGAACCACTATTCCGCCCGCTACGAAATTGTGTGTCAACTGCTCAGACAAAAATATATATGAAAAGACAGTTGCCAGAAGCGGCTGGAAGAAGATGAATACGCTAAGCTTCGAAGCTTCAAGATATTTCAAGGCCCAGTACCAGACCGGGTAGGCAATGCCTGAGGTTATTACCGCTGTATATAAAAGCGCAATCCAGGGAAGAAGGTCGGCCCCGGCATAATCAAAAGTTACAGTGTTGTAAGCGCCGATTGGAATGAAGAGGATTGTGCCGAAGGTCATGGTATAGGTGATGGCCTGAATTGATCCCATCTTTTTGACCAGCTCTTTTCCGAAGACAGTATAAAGCGCCCATGCGATCACCCCCAGGAATATTATGATATCGCCCTTCACGAATTCCGGTTCGATCGTGATGTTTTGATCCGACAATACAACCACAACTCCGGCAAATGCCAACAAAATACCGAGCATTCTTCTGATCCGAAATCTTTCCTTCAAGAGTGGAATCGCGAGGAGGTAAACCAGAACCGGGGTCAAACCGTACATCAAGGCAGCATGCCCGGGAGTTGTAAATTGCAAGCCGTAAAAGAGCAGGCCCTGATTCCCGGGAATGGCCAGAAGTCCCAGAAATGCTATCCAGAGCCAGTGCTTTTTCTCGGGAATGATTTTTCTGCCCTGAGTTAGAAGGAAAATATTCAGGATGACGATCGAGATTACGAAGCGGATTATTCCCAATGTGAGGGGATCGAAATCGCGCAGAGCTATCTTAAGGAAGAGTGGGGTGGCCGCGAATACCACCTGCCCAAAAATAATTATGGTGTATAAACGTACGGCAGACATATCTGCAAAAACCGCCGCCCACTGAAATTGTTTCGCCCGTTAAATCATACTCTTGATAAATCCGCCGTCGATCTGAATAGCCGTTCCGGTTATGTACGCCGCCTGTTCCGAGGCCAGGTATGCTATCAGGTTGGCCGGTTCAACCGGATCGGCAAGGCGGTTCATAGGGATCGAGCGCTCCCATGAGGTGAAAAGCTGTTTGACGGTGAATTTGCTTTTTTGGGCAAGCCCGGAAGCAAAATCCTTTAGACGGTCAGTTGCAGTGAATCCGGGACAGATGGAATTGACGGTTATGTTGTATTTTGCCATTTCATTGGAAAGCGATTTGGTAAATCCTAACACGCCTGCCCGCACGGTGTTTGATAGAATCAGATCATCCAGAGGCTGTTTTGCTGAAATCGAGGTTATGGCGATAATACGGCCCCATTTCTGTTTTTTCATTTCCGGCACAGCCAGCCTGCACATATTGATGGTCGATTTGAGGTTGAGCTCAATAGCCCATGTGAAATCGCGTTCGGTAAGCTTCTCGAACCGTCCCTGGGGCGGACCGCCGGCGTTACATACTAGAATATCAACCTTTTTGAGATATTTTTTCGTTGTCTTAAATAGGTTTTCCAGATCTGTAGGGGATGTGACATCACATTTTACCGGAAGCACCTCTTTACCTGTTTTCTTCTGTATATCCTTGGCTGCTTTGTTAAGGGCATCATTATTGCGGCTGCAGATTACTACTTTGGCCCCTTCTTCGGCCAGTTGTTGTGCCACAGCCTTGCCCATTCCTTTGGAAGAAGCTGTGACTATTGCTACTTTGTCAGTTAACCCCAAATCCATGTTTACACCTTCAATTCAGCTAATTTTTTATAAAGATGAATAGTGGAATAAATACCGCGTTTGAAATCCTTCAGGTCAAACCATTCATTGGGCGAATGTGTGTTGGCATCCGGCTGTGCAAAACCGAAGAGGATAGTATCCACACCCAAAAGCTCCTTAAAAACATTGACAATCGGTATCGAACCGCCCTCGCGAATATAAAGCGGTTCCTTGTCATAACCTTCCTGCATAGCATCTGCGGCCGCCTGTATTATCGGATTTTCCTTGGATACCATACCGGGTCTGGCTCCTCCTCCGATCGTCACCTCGACCTCCACGCATGCGGGAGATATATCGGTCAGATATTTCTGCAAAAGGCCGCAGATTTTATTCGGCTCCTGATCGGGCACAAGGCGCATAGTGATCTTGGCGCCGGCCCAGGAGGGGATGATCGTCTTCGTGCCTTCGCCGCCGTAGCCGCCGTAAATGCCGTTGATTTCCAGAGTTGGGCGGGCTGATTTGCGTTCCAGGGTGGTGTAGCCCTTTTCTCCAACCAAATCCTTGCTTCCGACTTCCTGCAAAAAAGCCTTTTCATCGAAAGGCAGCCGCTCGCTTTCCTTTCGTTCCCAGTCAGCCACATCGACAACCTCATCATAAAATCCCGGCACGCTGATCCTGTAATCGTCATCGTGCAGCTTTGCAATCATTTTGCAGAGCTCATGAATCGGATTCGGCACCGCACCGCCGTAAGAGCCGGAATGCAGGTCGCGGTTGGGTCCGGTAACCTTA
>WJIM01000013.1 GCA_014730285.1 Candidatus Zixiibacteriota bacterium | reverse complement strand
AGGAACATGCGTAGGCCTTTCTTCCAAACCTCAATTCGCTCTTGCGACGAGGCATCCCGTTCCTTGGCAAAAATCGAGGCATACCGCTCCTGATATTGCGGCGGCATGAGAGCTATTACCGTAAATCCGGCCGCCGCCAGTACGAACAGTCTTATCAAACGTTTGGGCAGAAACCACCAGCTCAGAATTACAGCCGCTCCAAGGCCGAGAAAACCTGCCCTCGATCCTGTCAGGATCATGGTGTAAATAGTGATAACGACTATGAACAGAGAAAGGGCTTTTAGAATTCTGTTTTTCTCGAGCCTGAATAAAAAGAAATGAAACGGCAGCGACAATCCCAGGGTCGCCGAAAGCGAGTTGGGATCGGTTCCGGCCAGACCGTGTGCACGGATTATTCCCTGGGCCTCGACCACATTACCGGTTTTATATGCCAGCGCGGAACTCGCAGCCATATATGCAATCAGCAGCAGGTATTCCCAGGTAAATATGCGCAGGCGCTTACGGGTTTTGATGATGTTCACAATAAGCAGAATGAATGCGAAATTCTTCAGAAATTCTATTACATTGTCGAAGGACTGCGTCGGCCAAAATGATACCGGAATGGTAATCACCATAGAGAATATAAAAAACAGCATCAGATAAAGAAGCTTGTGTTCGGTTACGATCAGCTTATCACGGCGCAGCTTTATATTAACGATGAGTGAAACAATTAAGAATATCGCCATCAGCCGTTCCGGATGAAGCACATGCAGAGATGGAAATATCACCCCGGGCTGAATAATGGTTATAAACAGATAAACCAGCAAACCCATGAATGGATATAGAAACAGGATTATGCCCGCAATCGACAGTACAATAATTACAGCCAGATAATGTGCGGGAACCACAAAATTGAGTACTCCCAATAGCACCGAAAGAAAAATCAGAAGAATAAAGACAATTGTATTCGATGTTATCGGATGTACATCTGATAAAGTTGTTCTTTGGGTTTGCTCCATATTCAAATAAAATCAATAAAACCGATTTTTATTTTATGATCATGAAATAAATAATTATTTGCAATGATTCCAATACTTATTTAGTTTCGGTAAGTTTCCGCTCGGACGTTACCTCATCATACATACGCGTATAAAGCGCCTGATGAAGTTTTACCATCAACGTTAAGTTGAATTTGGACCAGACTGCTTTTGAAGCCTCCGAACCCATTTCCTTAAGCCGATCCTTATCTCTCAAAAGCTGATTTACAGCCTCGGCAACTTTACCGGGATTTTCCACAGGCACCAGCAGGCCTGTCTTACCGTCCTGAACTACCTCCGGATTTCCGCCGACATCTGTAGCCACAGAGGGTATCCCCAGGGCGCCGTATTCCATCAATGTATTGGACAATCCTTCTGCCTTGGAAGTTAGCACTCCTACATCAAAATTTTTTATAAATGCGCTTGGATTTTCGACCGAACCGAGAAATTTGATATTGCTTCCAATCGAAAGCCCCCGCGCCATTCTTTTCAATTGCGCTTGATAATTATCATCCCCGCCGCCGATTACGACGAATTTTATGTCATTTCGTGACTGGCAGATTTTTGCCGCGGCCCTTATGAAAGTCTCATGGTCTTTTACCGGTCTCAGATTGGCGACAATCCCTACTATCGTATCATCCTCGCTGGCGCCGATAAATACCCTGGCGCTTCTGATATCCTCGGGGGCAATCCTGAAACGCTCCGCTTCAAGACCGTTATGAATTACCGAAAATTGTTCCTGATCGATCCCCTCCTTTTCGCTAATCGCCTTGACCACCAGCTCGGAATTTGCCAGAAAGCGGGAGACATGCCGGTTGGCGAATTTCGTCGCGATAAGCAGGCGCGAATTATAGAAAAAACCGGTATTTCTTCGAGTCGAAAAAATAATCCTGCATCCGGCACGTTTGGCCGCCAGAACACCGACGACATTGGAATCGGGAAAATAGGTCTGCACTATATGAAAATTGTTGTCGGCTATGAAGTATTTCAGCTCCGTTAATTTTGTCAGGCCCGAAACCGACAACACCGAACCCATATCCAGGCAGTGAGCGGGACAGGGAAAATGATCGCTCTCCAGCCATTCCGAGGGGCGCAGGGCCAGCAGATGAGGCTCGAAACGCTCCCGGTCCAGATTCTTCACGAGAAGAGACAACTGCCGTTCGGTTCCGGCGGTGATATCGGTGATTTGATCGATTATGTAGAGAACTTTGATTTTGCTCATTTTTTCGATTCAATAACAGCCAAAATAAGTCTCGGCATAAAAAAGAGAATACCTGCTCTATATACAAAATCGGCAGGCATCAAGTTCAATCTTATAATTATTTGCCAATAGCTTGCTGATCCTCAAAATCAATAATTCACCCCTTTAGCATCTCGATAAACCTCATGCCCTTATCATAGGAAGCTTTCAGAAAATCCTCCGCGCTTGCATAATTGCAGTTCTCCATCTCGCATTCCATAGTAATATCCGGTATTTTCTCAAGCTTGTTGAGCTGTCCGGCCAGTGCGGGCAGATTCAGTTTACCCTCGAAAGGGATCAGATGCAAATCCTTTTCTCTGTCATTATCATGAAAATGCATCACAACCATACGCTTAGCATATTTCTTCAATATATCCAGCGATTCATTGTAAAGCATCTCATGGCCGTTATCGTAGCAGAATCGCATATAATCGGACTCAAATAAATCCATCGCAAATTTAAACAGCGTTTCCGAATCGGGATCCAGATTTTCAAGGGCTATAACAACACCCTTATCCTCCGCGAATTTCAGGACTTCGGGCACCGTTTGTTTTATGCGTGCCATTCTTTTGGAGATATTTTTGGGCCTGAAGGTCGATAGATGAACAACCAGTTTTTTTACATCCAGCTCGGAAGCAGCGGTTATCACGCGTTTTATCTCGATCACCGCTCCCTGAGCGAAAACATCCTGAATCTGAGTCAGATCGCAGGTTGGATCAAAGGGCGCATGCAGAGAATCAATCTTCAGCCCATACTCTTGACTTAAAAGCCGAAGCTTCTGCCTGCCTTCCTGTTTATGATACAGAGAATGGCGCAGGTTTCCTCCGATGGAAATGAAATCGAAGCCGGCATCCGCAATCGCCTTAAGATTCTCAGCCAGGGGAAGCCTGTAATTGTAACTCGTGGAAATTCCCAGTTTCATGAGGATTAGAAAGCAAACAATATATCTTTTGTCAAGTTTTTTGATAGAAGTGGATTGTCACCACAATTGTATCGAAATTGAACTTTTTTATTGGATTTCCATAATCAACTATTGGAATGCCACAATAATTTTGACTTTTTTTCAATCTGCCCGGCAAATGCCGCCCTATATATCTCGCTGTGCCAGAACATATTAGACATTATTATCCACAGGCGGTATGTATTTTGCCGATTTTTATGGGCGAATATCGAGGTAAACAACAACAAGAGGAGGTTGTGTGGGTAAAAGAATCAGTGATTTTGCAACTCTTGCGATTTTGATGCTGTTTGTTGCATCATTATCCTTCTGGGGCTGTTCGGACAACAATCCGGCTTCCACCGGCACTCAAAGTTCAATTGTCAATTCAGGTGATGTGAGCGATGTAACGGATGGCGGAGGCAATGATTTCGTTGATGATTCGGATGGGAATAACGATCCATATCCTCCTGAGCTTCCAAATATAGACGGCGGAGGCAAGGGATCGGATTCTGCATTTTTAGAACGTCTTGATTTCGATGGTGAGAAAATCGTTAATCTGGCAGCGGCGGCTGATGTTATCGACCGCAACGGCGGATTAATAGAGGATTATGTGGCAGACGGTTTCGTGCGTCTGGTTGTTGTTCCATTCAGCGTTTCCAGCGAGACGATCTTCACCATGTCTGTGCAGAAGGGCAAAAATAATCTTGATGAAGATCTGTTTTTAATCGACTTCTCCCCCGCCGGTTTGGATTTCAGTAATTATCCTATTCTTGAGCTCCAGGTTGAGCCGCATGACGGCAGAACTGTTAGCCCCTCATACGAGCTCTACTATCAGGCTGCGGGAACATGGTTTAAATACGCGGAACAGCCGGGCAATCCCACAGGAGTAGTCAGATTCTATATACCGCATTTCTCAACCTATGCGGTGCTAAAAAAGGGACTGGATCTTGGGCATGATAACTACGAGTTGTAGTATAAATCACACCTCCCCTCAGGCAACAGCCTGAGTTGCTTGCCCACTAACCGGCGGGAATTTTCCCGCCGGTTATTTTATTGAATCAAAACAGCCTTAAAACATCTTATAGGCCAGGCCAAAGCCCAGAGTTTGTTTGAACCGCCCCTTTTTGTCGATCTGCTTGTCATACAGGAACTGAATATATAGCGAGACCGTAATATATTTGGCCACCGAGGCATTTAGAGTGCTTTCCCAGTTAACATCTACAGCCTTCCAGTAGTCTTCCTCGGGCGTGCCCTCGACCTCATCCTTATCCGAGAAAAACAGCGCTTTATAAAGAGTGAGCTTGCCGATATAATCAATGTTTTCCGTAAATTGATAAATGACATCAGTGACCGATTCAATACCGCCATCGGTACGGGTATCCCAATCGGTTTCTTCCATTGCAGTATCGACGATGATGCTGTTTATGGTTTGTTTAAATGCAAAACCGAGCCGGCTGAGGATTTCGTTTTTATCCTTCTTATAAATCATCCTGGAACCGCCAACCGATTCAGTCAACAGCAAAGGATTGAAATATCTGTCGACAGCGTCTACCGACGCATCCAGAAATTGTGTCTCCAGCCTTACTGCGAAATAGGGATCGACGTATGAGTTTAGCGTAAGCCGGGAAAGATTTTCGATATCGATCTGGTCTGTTGATTTTTCCGGCTTATCCCAGTCTTTGGTATCCTTGTCCTGGATGTGTGTCTGGCCAAATGCCAGTTTGAGAGTGGTTCTGTTGTTGAACTTCGGCGATACCTGCTTGGCGAATACTCCGTTTAAGGTCGAGACCCAGCTTATATTCCCGGCTTCACCGCCTTTCCAACTGTCTGAGTACGCGGTTTGGGTCAGCTTGAGATCAAATGTCAGAGTCTTCTCCCAGGGATCGGCACTCAATCCCGAGGAAAGCAGGAGAAGAATTGCGATTGCGATCAGTCCTTTTTTCATTTTAGCCTCCATTCTTTGTTCGATTATTGCTTTTGGGTTGAATTTATAACTGGAGCGCCTTGTATGCCATAAAAACATTAATGTTTTTGAAAAGAAAAAGCGGAGAGTCTAAAGACACTCCGCTTATGATATTCGTGACGTGCGCACCAGAGGTACGCCGCGCACGAAATTTTATGGTTCCGTCAGAATGACGGCAATTACTTCTTCTTTCCGGGCTCAGGCAAATCCTCTTCGATATTGGCCAGGCGTTTGGCAACCTGCACCGAATTCTCCATACCAGAGAACAGCCTCACGAACAGCTTGGCGCCGTCAGCCGAACCGCCGCCGTGCATGCATCCGGGAACTCCCGCGCCCATAGTTGTCCATTCCACCAGACGCGCGGCACGCATACGTGTATCGGCCGAGGCCGCCGCCTTGAGATATTTCTTGATTAGATGACCGTAGTTCTCGTCGTTGTAATCGACATAGGAGGGCATACATCCGGTCTCGCCGATGCCGCCTGCGATATCCTGCGCCAGCACCGAGGTCTGATACGGCAGGCGCGCCACAAGAGTTTTATTGATGTTGGCAATCAGCGGATCGGGCTGCCATACACCGGAGGGATGCTTCTTTCCAAGCACGGCCGCAGCTATGCCCATACTGAAAGTGGTCTCGTTGTTGATATACATCTGTGTGAGTTTGTCGGAAAACACTTTCGAGGACAGGCCGTTGGCACGAGCCGTCAGAATAGCCGCGCCGACCTTGATATCCCCCTGCCCGGCAACACATCCGCCGATAGCGGCGCGATAGGGCAGGATAAAATTCACCACAGCCGAGCCGGTATATTTATATTCACCGGCCATGAACACTCTTTCCTTGGGGATGAAAACGTCCTCGAAGAATAGATAGGCCTGTGTGATTCCGCCGTGCTTGACCGGATTGTCGAATGAATCCTCATCTTCCTGCTCACGCGTATCGTTGGGATGGCGCGCCTCGATTATGGTCAGCCCCTCGATATCTTTTGGTACCACGAATGATACCGCCCAGTCGGCGTCCTCCTCCTTATAATTGCTTCCGGGCAGCACGAATATTTCATTTGCAGCCGCAATCCCGCAAATCATAACCTTTGCTCCGCGCACAACAATACCGTCATCGCGTTTCTCAACGATATGAAGATTCATGTCCGGATCTTCCTGCTGCGAGGGCTTTTTTGTGCGATCCCCCTTGGGATCGGTGAGGGCGCCGGATATGGTTATGTCGCGTTCCTGAGCGGATTTCAGCCAATCGGTCAAACGCTGGTGATAATCCGTCTTGAGATCGTTATCCATATCGTAGGTCGTGGCCCACATCGCATTTATCGCGGTCCAGCCGGCGCATCGTCCACCGGTGCAGGTGCCGGACAACTGAAAAAGCAGACGCTTCATTTTTGAATTGGCGATCTGCTCGTCGGCCGAGCGTATGATCGACAGATATCTTGAGATCGGTTCACCGGTCAGATGGGATACGACAGTAACCTTATCTTCCAATTCCGGATCGTTCTGCGCCTTATAAATCTGGGAATGGCCTTCAACAGTCCATCTGGTCGCGGGATCGGTTGTCACATCTTCGATGAGCCTTCCGAATTTATGTATATTCGGACGCATCTCCCGCAGACTCTGTTTGTATTCCTCAACAGTCTTTAATGCCATGATGCCTCCTGTTTCTGTTTTCCTGTAATATATACGTTGAAAATCATTTCGCAAAGCTATTGCAATAAAAAAAGCCGCCCCGCAAGGCGGCTCATATCTTAGTCCTTCAATAACCTTTAGAACTTAATAAGAATGGGATCATAACCGGTATGCGGATTCTTGCGATTATCTCCTATCGCAACGGCGATACCGTATTCCTCACCGATCTGGAAAACGATATCATCATCATTTCCGGTATCCAGAGGACGTCTGAATTCAACCGTCCAGCGATTCAATACTTCATCATAGGTACCCACTGCCTCGACATCCCAGCGGCTTCCGGAAGCCTGGTTGGTAAGGACGAAGCTGGGTACAAAAACGCTGTCCACCTCCTCGGCGATCGCAGCGGTTACAAAATCACCCGGTATATAATCTACCGTATCCTCCGCAAAAAGCGTCTCCTCATTCACGATAGTGTAAGATGTATCGTCACCAACTACAATTGTATCGATTTTATGTATATATATCGGAGTGAACTCACCTGATTCGAAATTAGGAATATAGCCTCGGTTCTCAACCGCATCCATTCCATAAAAACGGCTGTCGGTCTCCAGAGAATCCACGAAATTCAGATCGATAGCATATCCGATAGGATTGGTTACCCCGGCACGCCAATACCAGCCGTCAATCGCAACATCTGTCTCGTTGTACATCACAAGGTCGGTTTCATGGCACATCAAAGCACAGTTAGGCCCGACTTCCATCGCACTCAAACTGGCGCCATTGCCGCTGGGGTTGGGATCGAAGAAAAACGATATATTATCCTCCTTGTCGGCAAAAACCTGCCGCCACGGGAATGGCTCGTTAGGATCATTTAGAGAGGCTGTATCCCAAACCCATTCATGATAACGCACATTGCGAGAATCGTCTCCCCAGCTTACAGCTATATACAGATAATTGGAATCGCTCAAGGCTATTATATCGACCAGTTCAACATTGTTATTTGGATTATATT
>WJIM01000012.1 GCA_014730285.1 Candidatus Zixiibacteriota bacterium | reverse complement strand
ATCGGCCTTGTTTTTTAAAGACAGCGCTCATACTTTTATTGTCCGCGTTTTTGGCTACCTGCTCGCCTTCAGCGTTCAGGTCATGATTGCCCGTTTTCTCGGACCGGGCGCTAAGGGCGAACTCCAGATTGCGATGTTCCTCTTTTCTATTGTCGGAATGCTGATCGGTCTCGGATTCGAACGAGCGATTATATTTTATCTGGGCAGAGGACGCTATGACCTGAAGCGCATCTGGCATAATGCCTGCGCATTTCTTCTGGTGTCCACTGTATTTGCGGTAATTGTCCTGCTTCCACTGACATATCTGGCTATGCCGTTATTCGGCGAGATCAGCTTCGGGCTTCTGGCGATTGTGTTTCTCATGGCTCCCCTGAACCGCTTCATGTCTTTTCAGCTCGGTATCTTCAACGGGCGCGGTGAAATTCGCAAGGGCAATGTCTTCACGTTTCAAAACAGCCTGATCTACGCAGTTATGGTAGCGCTGCTTTTAACCTGGCTTTTGCCGAGAAGCAGCAGCGTTCTGCTGGCATATTCATGCTCCTTTTTTATAACGATTGTCACAGTTTTGATATACTGGAGAAATAATCTTGAGGGCCTCGGGCTCGGGCTTTCCTTCGAGCGGGTGGTGCTGAAACATATGCTGTCCTTCGGAACCAGGGGACAGATTGGAAATATTACCAATGTTATCGCCACGCGTCTCGACCTCCTGATTATGAATTACTATCTGGGCAAGGCCTCGGCGGGAATTTATTCGGTGGCAATTAATTTTTCCGAGCTTATTATGTTTTTGCCGCTGATACTTTCTTATGTGATATTTCCTCATGCCTCTCGCCGTACTCAGGAACAGGGCTGGCGCCTGATTCAGCAAACCGCGCGGATTTCCTTTCTAACATCATTGCTTCTCGCCGTTCTAATAGCGGTTCTGGCGCCCATAGCGATCCCGATATTGTTTTCCGAGACATTCATAGGAGCATTACAGCCTCTTTGGATTCTACTATGCGGGATGATATTCCTGGCGGTCTTCAGGATACTTGCCTCCGGAATTTCAGGGCTCGGACATCCGCTAATCTATTCCATTTGCACGATTTCAGCCGTGATCGTGTCTCTGGTATTGAATCTGATTCTTATTCCAAAATATCAGGAAATCGGCGCAGCAGTTTCCAATGCGGTCGCTTATTTTGTCGCCTTTGTGATTTTGATTGCCTTTATTAAATTTAAATTCCGCCAGAGACTGCATTCGTTCTTCATAATAAAGAGTTCGGATATTGCGGCAATATTATCTAATATCAGATCGGTTTTGAACAGGGGTGAGAATAAATGAAGGTTGCTTTTGTCGCCTGGGCTCAAAGCTGGCATACCTATAGATGGTATAAATCACTCCGCGATAAATGCGATATCAAGGTCTTTAGCTTTAATAAAGGCCCGGATTTGTATGGTGAAGATCAGATCGTAATAAAATCAATTCTTCCAAAGAAGTTGAAATATATATTTGGTGCAGCAAGTATGCGAAAATCGGTCAGGAAATTCAATCCTGATATTCTGCACGCGCATTATGCCACGGGGCATGGCTATGTCGGCTCAAAGCTCAAAATCCGTCCATTTATAGTCTCCGTATGGGGCTCGGATATTTTCGATTTTCCGCATAAAAGCAATCATACAAGGGCCTTTGTTCGCAAGGTGCTGGACAAGGCAGATGCGATCTGCGCCACCAGCCAGAGGCTGAAAAACGGCACACTGGCGCTGTATCCGGAATTTGAATCCAAAATAAATGTTATCCCTTTCGGCATTGATATGAAACTCTTTCAACCCTCAAAATCAGAGAAGACAGAAGACCAAATTACAATTGGAACCTCCAAACTGCTTGAGGATATTTATCAGATTGACTTATTGATGAAAATCTTTGACAGGATAGCAGAAGACTGCCCGAACATTTACCTGAGGATTGCCGGGAAGGGGCCCGAAATGGCCAACCTCCTGAAAGTGAAAGATGAACTGGCAAATGGAGATCGCATCAAATTCCTTGGACAGGTTGAAAATGATAAAATACCGGATTTTTTGAATCAACTCGATATTTTTGCAATGCCCTCAAAATTCGAGAGCTTCGGTGTCTCTGCTCTTGAGGCCTCCGCATGCGGATTGCCGGTCGTTGCTTTCAAAGTAGGCGGCCTTCCGGAAATTCTGGATGACGGTGTGAGCGCGCTGTTTGCCGCCGAAGGAGATAATCTTGCCTTTGAAATCAATCTCCGAACCCTTGTTGAAGACAGGGAATTAAGATTGAAAATGGGATCTGCCGGCAGGGATATTGTTGCAGAAAAATATGATATTGTAAAGACCACTCAAATGCAGCTTGATTTGTACAAATCTCTTTTGTGAAAAGCTTATTTTGAATTCCACAAATCTATTGTTATTAACGGCATTATTTTATAAATTCAATGTTTCTATCAGAGCGGAAGGATAAAATGAAAATAGATTCTGTACCATTCTTCAGAATGAAATTCACGCAGGCCGAGATCGATGCGGTCACGAATACGATAAAAAGCGGATGGCTTACCACCGGCAATATATCCCACAAACTGGAGGACAGGTTCTGCCGCTATGTCGATGCCGATTACGGTGCGGCTGTGGGATCATGCACTGCGGGATTGCATCTGGCCCTGAAAGTCCTGGGGCTTTCCAAAGGGGATGAGGTAATCACCACGCCCTTTACATTCGTGGCCTCAACCGAGGCAATTCTGCATTGCGGGGCCAGGCCGGTCTTTGCCGATATCGATCCGGTTACCTTAAATATTGACCCAAAAGATATAGAAAGAAAGATAACTAAAAGAACGAAAGCAATCGTACCGGTGCATATTGCCGGACTGCCCTGCCTTATGGATAAAATCACGAGGCTTGCCAAAAAGCATAAGCTTTCTATCGTTAACGATTCCGCCCATGCTATCGGCGCCGAATTCAACGGCAAAAAGATCGGAGCCTATGGCGACCTTTCCAGCTTCTCGTTCTATGCCACCAAAAATCTGACTACGGCCGAAGGCGGTATTGTAACAACCAATAATGAAAATCTGGCTGAAGAAATCCGCGTGCTTTCCCTGCATGGTATGGACAAAAAGGCCTGGAAACGTTACCTGGAACATGGCAGCTGGTATTATGAGGTTGTTTCGCTGGGCTATAAATACAATCTTGCAGATATGAATGCTGCCCTGGGACTGGCCATGATGGATCGTCTCGACACCCTTCAGAAAAAGCGCGAAAGAGCCGCCGGTTGGTACGATGAAATGCTGGGCAAATTCGAAGAAATCGAACTACCTGCCAGAGACAAAGATTCCAGACATGCCTGGCATCTGTACATCATCAAGCTCAACCTCGATAAGCTCAAAATCGACCGCGATCAGTTTATACGGGAATTGACCGAAAACGGCGTAGGCACCAGCGTACATTTCATACCGCTTTTCCTTCAACCTTTTTATAAAGGCAAATTCGGATTGTCTCAAAAAAAATTCCCGGGCGCCATGAGCGCCTTTGAGCGGGTAATCTCGCTTCCGTTCTATCCCGATCTGCGCAAAGCTGAAGTTAAATATGTGGCTGATACAATAGGCAAAATCATCTCAATAAATCGTAAGCTATGAAAAGGATATTGGATTTTATCCTGGCCCTGATCCTTCTGATTCTGAGCCTTCCGCTATGGATCATTGTTATTCCCCTGATTCTTATTTTTTCACCCGGGCCGCCCTTTTTTTCTCATGAGCGCGTGGGATTAAACGGCAAACGCATGAAAATCATAAAGTTTCGTTCCATGCGTCGATCCCGGCCGGAGGAACCGTGTATAACAATTGAGGGAGATCGAAGGGTAACGCGGATCGGAAGAATATTGAGAAAGACCAAAATCGACGAAATCCCGCAGCTTGTAAATATACTTAAGGGTGATATGTCGTTCGTTGGACCTCGTCCGGAAGTGCCTGAATATGTTGAAGGTTATGATGATACGCAGATGGAGCTCCTGAATTATAGGCCGGGACTGGTTGATCCGGCGACACTGAAATACAGAAATGAGGAATCAATTCTGGCTGAATTCGAGAACCCGAGAGAGGCATACACAACCAGGATACTTCCCGACAAAATTCGCATATCTCTCGAATACCAGCATAACCGTAGCCTGTGCACGGACTTCATGGTGATAATCAGAACTTTTGGGGCGCTTTTTCAAAAGCGATAAAATCACTTGCCATTTTAAAGAAAAACTTGTTTCCTTAACCTTATGCGTAAGTTATTGTCCGGAAAATTCATACTGTTGCTGCTCGATATTTTGGCCTTGCAGATAGCCTTTTTCGTAATTTTTATATCGCGCTACGAACTCGGCCTTCTGCCGCCTCCCGAGGAGCCTGCGCTGGGGCTTGGTTTTTTGGACTATCTGGTGCCCAGCTTCCTTTTAACTGTTTGCTGGCTGGCGGTTTTTGCGATATTCAAATTTTACCGTCCCGAACCGATTAAAGGGCTCTTCGACGAGATCACACGGGTTATTACGGCTGTCTCGATCGGCATTATGATCTTCGCCTTCATGCTCTACAGCACGGATTTCCCGCTCGAGGAAACCCGCCTGGTCGCATTCGTGTACTGGGGAGTTCTGCTGACGCTCCTGGTTGTCATGCGTCTCCTGCATTTCAGATATATCCAGCCCAGAAGCGAGATTGGCCGCAAGCAGTATCTGGCGAATCTGGCCAATCAGAAGCGCCTATTCTTGGTAATGCTCGACCTTCTGTTTATCATTGTTTCCTACTGGGGAGCATTCCAGCTTCGCTTCGGAGGCGAGCTCGAACAGAACGCACTGGAGGTATTCGCCAATACGATCTTTATGGTCGTAATCGTACGCTTCACGCTCTTTGCCTATTTCAAGGTCTATTCCGGATCATATAAATACGCCTCAATTGACGATCTCCTTCAGATTATAAAAGCTGTGGGTATAGGCTCCGTGGCGCTGGTCATTCCGATCTTTTTCATACCGATCATGGGTTTCCCGCGCTCTGTGCTTCTAATCGATTCACTGCTTCTGATAATCTTAACCGGCGGCCTCAGGCTTACGATACGATTTGGACGTGAGCTCCTGCCGAATTTCATGCGTCAGGGTAAACGTGTCCTGATAATCGGTGCCGGTGATGCGGGTGAGATGATTATCCGCGAGATGAAACGCTCTCGTGAACTGAACTCCAATCCGGTGGCTATTATCGATGACGATATTCAGAAAAAAGGCACCCGCATTCATAATGTCCCGGTTGTGGGAGATCAGACCGATATCGGCAAGGTGGTGGATAAATATACTATTGAGGAAATAATCATAGCGATACCCTCGGCCACCAACCGCCAGATGCGCCGCATTATCAGAAACTGCCGCAAATTAAAGGTCAGCTTCAAAACCGTTCCGCCTTTAAAAGATATTATAAATGATACTGTTTCGATCCATCAGGTACGTGATATCCGCGTAACCGACCTGATGGGACGCGATCCGTTGAATCTGAATATCGATTTGATCAGCAGATTCATAAATGGCAAGCGTGTTCTTGTAACAGGCGCTGCGGGTTCTATAGGCTCTGAAATATGCCGTCAGGTAATGAATTTCGAACCGGCCGAGGTTATTATGGTGGATCGCGCAGAGAACAATCTCTACGACCTCCAGCAGGAATTACGGGGCTTTGGTGAAATCAACAAGACATTCAATATCGCCGATATCAGCAACCTTGCCAAAATGCGATCTCTATTCGAAGAACATAAGCCGCATATAGTCTATCATGCCGCCGCTTTTAAGCATGTCCCCCTTATGGAGGAATTCCCGGAAGAAGCGGTAATGAACAATATCTTCGGTACCAAGGCGGTGCTCGATCTGGCGCTTGAGTTCAAGGTCTCGCATTTCATCTTGATTTCGACCGATAAGGCAGTTGCACCGACCTCGGTTATGGGTGCGACCAAGAAAGTTACAGAGCTTCTGGCCGGAATTGCCGGAAGAAACCAGATTACCAAAGTCATCAGCGTACGTTTCGGTAATGTGCTCGATACTGACGGTTCTGTGGTACCATTATTCCGCAGGCAGATTGAAAGAGGCGGCCCGATAACCGTAACCGACCCGCGTGTAACCCGCTATTTTATGACAATCTCAGAGGCAACTCTGCTGGTGATGGAGGCCTCGGCTATGGGTCAGGGAGGGCAGTTGTTCGTGCTGAAAATGGGTGAACCGGTGCGGATACTCGATCTGGCCAAGGATATGATTACGCTGGCGGGACTGATTCCCAATGAGGATATTGAAATTGAATTTGTCGGTATGAGACCGGGAGAGAAGATGCATGAGGAGCTGTTCCTTGACGAGGAAAGGCTGGTTTCGGAAAACCATGAAAAGATGCTGATCGCAGAGCCAGAGGTCTGTGACAAGGAGATGCTCGAAAATACGCTGATCGATCTTCATCAGCTCTGCAAGAAGATGGATCGCGACGGTATCATCGCAAAACTTCAGGAGATAGTTCCAAGCTATACACCGATGGAAAGGACAATCAAGAACAAAGAGGTAAAAGGTTAGATGCTGGATCTTAAATTTATTTCCGAAAATGCTGAACTGGTAAAACAGGCCGTAAAAGACAAAAATGAAAAAGCGGATATCGACCGAATAATCGAACTCGATAATAAGCGCAAGGAACTGATTCAGGATGTGGAAAGCAGAAAGGCCGAGAGAAACAAGGCCACCGGTGAAATTGCCAAACTGAAAAAGTCGGGACAGGACGCCGCAGAGCTAATCGGCGCCATGAAAAAACTTGGGCAGGATATTTCCGAACTGGACGACCGTCGCCGCGATGTGGAAAACGAACTAAAGGAAATACTTCTGACCGTGCCCAATATTCCCGACAAAGATACGCCTGTGGGAAGCACTGAAGATGATAATGTCGAAATCAAAAGTTGGGGCGGGAAGCCGAAATTCGATTTTACTCCCGCGCCGCATTGGGAAATAGGCGAGAAGCTGGGGCTTTTCGATTTTCCAGCGGGAGCAAAGATTTCCGGCAGCGGATTTATACTTTACACTGGACGCGGCGCTCGTTTGCAAAGAGCGCTTATAAATTTCATGCTCGACCTGCATACGGCTGAGCACGATTACAAAGAAGTCTCGCCGCCCTTTATGGTCACGCGCGAGGCAATGACAGGCACCGGCCAGCTTCCCAAACTGGAAGAGGATATGTATGAGCTGGAAAACGGTGAGATGTTTCTGATACCGACCGCCGAGGTGCCGGTTACCAACGTTCATGCGGGCGAGATATTAAACGAGGAAGACCTTCCGAAAAGATTTGCCGCCTATACGCCCTGCTTCCGGCGCGAGGCGGGCGCTCATGGCAAGGATACGCGCGGGCTGATCCGCATTCATCAATTCGACAAGGTCGAACTGGTAAAAGTGGTAAGGCAGGAGAATTCGATGGATGAGCTGGAATCACTTCTGTCCGAGGCCGAAAAGGTTTTGCAGTTATTGAATCTTCCGTATCAAGTAAGAATATTATGCACCGCCGATTTATCGTTTGCGGCCGCTAAATGCTATGATATCGAGGTCTATTCTGCTGGTGTTGATAAATATCTGGAGGTCTCCTCCTGTTCCATATTCAATGATTTCCAGGCACGGCGCATGAATCTACGCTACCGTCCCAAAGATGGCAAGAAGCCGCTCTTCTGCCATACATTAAACGGCTCGGGTCTGGCTCTTCCACGAACGGTGATTGCTATTCTGGAAAACTATCAGACCGAGAAAGGGACCGTAGTTGTCCCGGAGGTACTGCGTCCATACCTGGGCGGCTTAGAAGAACTTGACTGATGTCTCCTAAATTTAATATAGGCAAGAGATCCGGATATGCAGGTGTACCCCTTATTTTCAGGGTCTTCCTGTTTTTCGGATTTATGGTCATTGCGCTGGTATTCGTATACTACACCCAGAATGTCGTCGGGCAGTTGAAAGCCAACTCCCAGCGTATGGTCAACCTCAGTATCAAGCTCCTGCAGGTCGAGCTCTCGCACGAAACCTCCGGCGAGGCGACCGGGGTTAACTTCGATGAAATTATCGCGCCGACCGAAATCCCGATTATCATCACCGACAGAAATAAGAATCCGCTTTTCTTCAGGAATATCCACGGACTCGACACGAACATCGTAACCGAGGAAAATCGCGATGAGTTGATGGAGCGGATTGAGGTTATGAACGAAAAATACGGCAGCTTTCCGATCAAGCACATCGATCAGGAAACCGGCACCGAGACTATCATAAATTACTTCTACTACGGCGATCCCCAGCTCATCCAACAGCTTCAGGCCATGCCTTTTATAGAAATCGGCATCGTGGCCGCCTTTTTGATAGTCGGATATATCGGTTACCGCAATATCAAACGTTCCGAACAGCATTTTATCTGGGTTGGCATGGCACGCGAAACCGCACATCAACTGGGCACGCCTATATCGTCCCTGATGGGCTGGCTGGAGATTATGAATATCTGGTACGAAGAGGAGCGCAAATCCGGCAAGGGCAAGGAAGAGCTGAGCCAGATCGAGGATGTTTCCCAGCAGATGGGACGCGATATCGAGCGTCTGCAGAAGATCGCCAACAGGTTTTCGCAGATCGGATCGCGCCCAACCCTGGAAACTTCCGACTTGAATAACATCATTAATGAGGTCGTCGAGTATTTCCGTGAGCGTCTGCCGTATCAGGGTAAGGGGATTACGATCAGTTTTCTGCCGGGAGAGATTCGAGCAGTCAGGATCAATGCCGAATTGGTTGGATGGGTCATCGAAAACCTGATTAAGAACTCACTTGAATCATGCGATCCCATGACCGGAAGAATCATGATCGTCACAACGCTTTCTTCCGACCAGAAAACCGTCCTTGCCGAATTCGGCGACAACGGCAAGGGGATTCCAGTCGGCAGCCATAAGAAGATATTCCATCCCGGCTTCACGACCAAAAAACGGGGCTGGGGGTTAGGGTTGAGCCTGGCTAAGCGGATTATCGAGGAATATCATGACGGACGTATCGGAGTGAAATCGTCGCTGCCGGAACGAGAGACTATTATACAGTTTAGCCTGCCGGCCGAGAATGATATCCACAAAAAGGATCAAAAGGACGGCTGAGGTGTTTAATCATAAACTGGAAGCTCAAACGGATAATTAGAAAGGTAACACATGCCGCAGAAGGATGAAGCCAAAAAGATTTTGTGGGTAGACGATGAGATAGAGCATCTAAAGAGCCATATCCTGTTTCTGGAGAAACGCGGTTTTGTCGTTACCGCTGTGTCCTCAGGATTTGACGCTATCGAGGAAGTTAAGCAGACTCCCTTCGATCTGGTTTTTCTGGACGAGATGATGCCCGGTATGGACGGTCTGGCTACTATGGAAGAAATCAAGGCGGTAAATCCAAATCTTCCGGTTGTCATGGTGACAAAAAACGAGGAGGAGGACTTGATGGTTCAGGCTATCGGTAAACAAATCACCGATTACCTGACCAAACCGGTTAATCCCTCACAGGTTCTTCTGGTAGCCAAGCGTGTGCTGGAAAGCAAGAAAATTCAGCAGGACCAGTTCACCCGCGATTATGTTGAGCAGTCCAATAAACTGCGCATGAAGCTCTACGCCCCTATGGAAGCGGAAGACTGGATCGAAATGCATCGCAAGCTTTCACAGTGGGATGTTGAGCTGGACCGGAATCCGGATGTCGGTTTCAGGGAATCTCAGGCTGATTTCAGGAAAGAATGTAATAACGAATTTTGCAAATATTTTGAGAAAGCATACCCGAGCTGGCTGAAATCAAAAAAACATCCAACGCTTTCTCCCGAAGTCGTGGGCGAATATGTTGCCCCGCATCTCAGGAAAAAGCAGAAGGTCTATTTCATTGTAATCGACTGCATGCGTTACGACCAATGGCTTACGATCGAGCCGGCCATCGCTGACTATTTTCAGGTGGAAAAGGATTACTATTTTTCGATTCTGCCCACAGCCACGCCGTTTTCACGTAATGCCATTTTCGCCGGAGAATTTCCCGATAAAATCGCGGAAATTCTTCCCGATGTCTGGAGGGACCTCGGCAAAACCGAATCATCCCTGAATGCCAGCGAAAAAGAGCTCCTGCAGCGGCAGCTCGAGCAGAAGGTAATCGATCTCAAGGGTGAAGTTAGATATGCCAAGGTTCTGGAACAGAAAGAGGGCGAGACTCTGGCCAAACGTATCTCGACCTATCAGAACGTTGGGCTTATGGCAATGGTCTTCAACTTTCTTGACCTGATGATTCACGGACGATCCGAATCCGAAATCCTGCTGGAGATTGCACCCGATGAATCCGCCTTCAGATCTTTGATGCGCTCATGGTTTATGCATTCCTCGCTTTTCACCATTTTGAAATATCTCTCCACCATAGACTGCAAGGT
>WJIM01000148.1 GCA_014730285.1 Candidatus Zixiibacteriota bacterium | reverse complement strand
TTTTTATATTTTCATTGCCGCTATTTTATTCTTTCTACCATCTTATTGTTTTCAAAAATCTCGTGCACAATGGTGTCGCCTTCGAAGCTGAACCTGAGGCGTATCCCGTCCTTGCGACCCATATTGAACTCGATCTTTTCATGAGGCGTGCCGTCCTTGTGCCAGGCCAGACATGTACCATGCAGCTTACCGTCTTTGTAAATATCTATGGATTTCACCTGGCCGTTGCGATGCCATTGAGTCTGCTCTCCCTCCGGCTCGCCGTCGACATAATACTTTTCATACCATTTACTGCCGTCATAATGCCATCCAAGCTGTGGACCGTGTTTCTCGCCCCTCACGAAATTGTGTATGCGTTTTTTTGTACCATCCTGATAATAGGCCAGATACTGGCCATGCTTGACCCAGGTGGTATCGTCAATTTTGATCTCCTGCCACTCCTCTTTCAGGGCGTCGTCGGGGTAATGGCTTTCCTGAGTTCTCATTTCGTTTTCTGATTCCGAGCATGAAATCAGGAAAAATAATGTGAAATGGATTACCAGTGCTGTTTTGATAATTTCTCTCATTATTCCACTCCGCATTTTTAACAGGTTAACTGATTCATCCGGACAAATTCCAATTCGGAATTATACATAATTTTGGGCGGAGGAGTGCCCTTATTTTTTAAGGAAAAGTAATTCTTACAATATTCTAACAATTGTGCGGAAAGAATTGATCAACGAGGATAACCGCTATCAGAGAATACCATCGAGAGTTTTATCGAGAGCGTTAAGCTTCTCATATACTTTCAGTGAGCTTTTTTGAGCGCAGTCAAAAAGCACTGAAATATTTTCCTTTTCGCGCATCAGATCATCGTTTGTAAGCGATGTGAGAAGATTATTCTTTTCATCGTAGATATTCAGCAAATCCCCGTGCAAGCGCAGGTTGCAGTTACCGACATCAGCCAGGAATGTGCCCGGCTCGAGCTCGCTCCAGTCGATATTGCCCTTCTGGGTCTGATTCAGGAGCTTTTTGAAAATCGAAATGGTCTTAGTTTTTGGAACCATTGAATCGTATGTTTCGCTTCTCTCATTATTCATATATCCACCTACTATCGTTAATCGGCTGATATTGCCTTATAAATTAAGGATTTTTTAGATCGGATAAAAAAGAATAAGCTAAAGCAGATTATAGCAGCGGAGAAATATTAAGGTTGATCCATGAGATCGTGATCTTGATTCGATCTGACTGGGGCAGGTCGTACCCTATTTCAACTTCCTCGCCCGGAACGAATACCACCTTGTTTACACGCAGTCCGTAACTGTCCGGGATGGGCTTGAGGCTGATGCCGGTACCTCCCGTTTTGGTGAAGGGCCTGTTCAAGTCGAAGCTGGTTATTTCAATATAGAGGCTGGCGCTGAAATTTTCCGTATCCATATCGATACGATAAATCCCTTCCGGAGCCGGCGCGCCGTTATCGAGTCCCTGACCCCATGTAACCGCATATTCACCCGCCTCGCTCGCGGGATCGTCCACAAGCACAACATCAAGATTTTCCGAATCACTGCATGATGAGAGCAGGATCAGAGACAGGGCTAATATTATAAACAGATATTTTCTCATGATGTAATTCCTTAATTTATACGTGATAAATTAAGCTGTTGTACATGCGGATGTCAATATGAAAAGATATGGCCGCGAAATATCTATCACAATTCCGCAAGCAGATCCTCGATATCCGCGGTTTTAAACGGCTTGGGCAGATAAAAATCGGGCATATCGCGTACAACCATGCCCTGTGTAGTATCCGAATTCATGGTAGACATAATCGCAACTTTTGTATTCGGATAGTTTTTTCTTATATGTTTCAGGAGGGTGAACCCGGAGATTTTTGGCATATTGGTGTCGGCAATGATTAAGAAGTATGATTCGCTCTTGAGCATCTCCATCGCTTCATCGCCGTCAGAGGCAATCTCCGAGGGTATTCCGAAAATATCAACCATCTCAGCCAGACAATTTGCCATCGATTGGTTGTCATCAACAATCAGAATCTTTTTTGATTTGGTTCTTGTTCTCATACAGCCCGCATTTATTTTATCACATATATTATCGGCTTTAGCCGAAAAACCTCTTAATATTTATTAGCGAAGTTATTAATTTCTAACATTTCAATCCCTGAGGATCTCAGAAGCAAAAACTATTTGCAATCACGATTAATTTTCCTAAATTTCCTCATCTATACCCGGCATATATATTATGCCGCCTTGAAGACCGGTTGAAAAGGATTGGCGTATGAAAGCAGAGCTTTATATCAGGCATATCGGTCAGTTGCTTACCTGCCGTCCCGTGGACGGCAAACTCCCGCTGACCGGCTCGGCAATGAACCGTCTGGAGATTATCGAGAACGGCGCTATTGCCTGTCAGGGAAACGAGATCGTGGCGGTCGGAACCACAGCCGAGGTCGATCGGCAGATCGATCTGGTTAATCGTGCGGTTATTATCGATGCTGACTATCAGGTTGTAAGCCCGGGGCTTGTCGATCCGCACACGCATCCGGTTTTCGCCAAAACCCGTGAAGATGAGTTCGAGATGCGCAATATGGGCAAATCCTATATGGAAATTGCCCAGGCCGGGGGAGGCATTCGAAATTCCACCCGTGTCCTGCGTGAAACCTCAAAGGACACCTTATACGACAATTCGGTCAAATATCTCGACCTGTTTCTGCAATACGGCACGACCACTATCGAGGCCAAATCCGGTTACGGTTTGACTACGAAAGATGAGATCAAGCAGCTCGAGGTAATTCAAATGCTTTCGGAGAATCATGCCCTCGATCTGATTCCAACATTTCTGGGCGCGCATGAAATTCCGGATGAGTACCGCGAGGATAAAACCGCCTATGTCGATCTTATCATAAACGAGATGATTCCTATGGTTGCCGAACGGAATCTGGCGGTATTTTCCGATATCTTCTGTGAAAAGGGCGTTTTTGAGCTGGAGGAATCCGAGAAGATACAAACCGCCGCCAAAGAGCATGGCCTGGAGTTGAAGTTTCACGCCGACGAGATCGTTAATCTGGAGGGCGCCCAGCTCGCCGCAAGGCTGGGAGCGGTTTCGGCCGATCATCTGGTCTATATTTCCGATACCGGAATAGCGGCAATGGCCGAGGCGGGCACAATGGCGGTTATGCTCCCGGGGACATCATTTTATCTGGATCTGCGTGATTATGCACCCGCCCGGAAGATTATCGAGGCCGGGGTGCCCCTGGCATTATCGACCGATTTTAATCCCGGAAGTTCGGTTACAGTCTCGCTTCAGATTATTATGACGTTGGCAGGCAATAAGTTAAAGATGACAGCCAATGAGATTATCAATGCCGTTACTATTAATTCCGCCTGCGCATTGAAGCAGGAAAAGAATATCGGCTCGATTGAAATCGGCAAAAAAGCCGATATTGTGGTCTGGAATGCGGAAAATATCAGGCAGCTGCCCTATTTTTACGGTATCAACCAGGTCGATAAAACTATCAAAAACGGCCGGATTGTGTACGATTCTCAAGGAACGAAATAGCAGTTGGGACACTATAATTATTGAGGTATTGAGTGAAAAACATTATTCTGGCGCTTATTCTCATATCATTTCTGGCCTCATGCGGGCCTTATTCATTCTCAGGCGCATCCACAGGCGGAATAAGCACTGTTTATATTCCGGTATTCGATAATGAAACGATTGAATACGGTCTGGGTGAGGAGCTGACAAATAAAATTACAGCCGCGATTGTGGCCGATAATACTCTCAAAGTTGTCGACAAAGATGAGGCTGATGCCTATATTTCCGGCAAAGTTATATCATTCAAAAAGTCCAGTGAAACGTATAATAAAGAGGATCAAGTTCAGGAATATCGTGTTGATGTAACTGTAAACGTCAGTTTCGTTAAACCCAATGGCGAGGCTGTCTGGGAAGAGCCCCGGATATCATCATTCGGAGTTTATCAGGCCGATACCGAAACCGAAGATGAGGGGAAAACCCAAGCTTTGGAAAAATTGGCCGAAATAATAGTAAACAGGACAGTT
>WJIM01000147.1 GCA_014730285.1 Candidatus Zixiibacteriota bacterium | reverse complement strand
TTTGCAGGAGCTTACTTTGCACTCGACCTCAAGCCGGATTTTCCGGTTGAGGAGCAGGCCAAAGCGGTCAATGCCGATTACCGGATCGACGATCCAGCGCTGAACCGTAAACTGGCTGTGGCCGAGGGGGATGATCCGCGTGAGCTGGGGCGGAAAGTTATCGATTCACTGGGCGGTATGGAGAAATTCATTGAAAAAGACGATCGTGTGGTTATCAAGCCCAATGTTGCCTGGGACCGTACACCGGAACAGGCCGCAACAACTAATCCCGAGCTTGTGGCCGAGCTTGTGACAATGGCCTATGCCGCGGGAGCATCGAAAGTGGTCGTTACCGATGTCACCTGCCATGATCCTCGTCGGACTTTTGCCCGTTCGGGAATTCAGGAGGCCGCGCAGAAAGCAGGAGCCGAGGTAATAATTCCGGGTGAGCAGGATTATGTTGAAGTGGACATGAAGGGCGGGCTTCTGACAGTCTGGCCGGTGCTGAAGTATTTTATAGAGACAGACAAAGTCATCAATGTGCCCATAGTGAAAGCGCATACGCTTTCCCGTGCGACTCTTGGTATGAAGAATCTTTACGGCATAATCGGCGGTACCCGCGGTCAACTGCATCAGAAAATCCATCGCTCGATTGTCGATCTGGCAACATTTCTTAAGCCGACCCTGGTAGTTGTTGATGCATATCGGGTCCTGATGCGTAACGGGCCGGTGGGCGGATCATTAGATGATGTCAAGACCGCCAAAACTATTTTTGCGACTACCGATCAGGTGGCCGCCGATGCTTTCGCCTGCCAGTTTTTGAATCTTGAGCCTGCCGATATCGGCCATATAGCGCTGGCAGAACGCGAGGGTCTGGGCGCCATGGATTATAACTCGATGGAGATTATCAGAAGTTAAGATGACTATACAGCATGTCAGAAACATCCGCAGAACTGTGCAGGCGGTGGTACTGATACTCTTTCTGGTGCTGCTCCTCAAAACCGAATTCGCGGGTACATTTTCGGCTGATGCACTCAAGGACTATCGTCTGGCCTATCCGGTCAAGATATTCCTGCAATTCGATCCTTTGGCCTCGTTTATGACGGCCATTTCGAGTCTGACGCTATTCTCCGGCCTGATGTTTTCGCTGATACTGATTGTGCTGACCATATTTTTCGGGCGGTTTTTCTGCGGATGGATTTGCCCCATGGGTACTGTCAATCAGCTTTGCTCGACCTTCAAGTCCGAGAGAAGATCGCGTCTGGGCAAGAATCTGATTAAATCGAATCAATATCACTGGTACCAGAAAATCAAATATTACATCCTCATATTCTTCATAGGTTCGGCTTTTCTGGGTCTGATGATTGCCGGGATTTTCGATCCGATCTCGCTTCTGATTCGGTCAATCGGTTTGGTGGTAATTCCGATAATATTTGGAATTCTTGATTTCGTCGCCGACTTTTCGTTCAATAACAATTTTCCCGGCAACTCCGCGCTCGGTTTTATTTCCGGCTGGATTCAGGAAAATGTGCTGATTACACATTCGGTTATAAGCTATAATACAATTTTCTCGCTGGGGCTTTTCTTCCTTCTAATTCTGGCTGCCAATCGCTGGTTTACTCGTTTCTGGTGCCGGGGATTGTGCCCGCTGGGGGCATTCCTGGGATTGATTTCGCGCTGGTCGATCTTTGGGATGGAGAAATCTGAAGATCAATGCGACCTTTGCAACAAATGCCTGAAATATTGCCAGGGTGCCGATGGTCCTCAGAAGGGTGTTCCCTGGCGCAAAAGTGAATGCCATCTTTGCCTGAACTGCCAGACTGAGTGTGACCGAGGCGCCATTAAATTCAAGTTCTTCCCCAAATCCCAGGACAAAATCGAGCCCAAGCCGAATATTACCCGGCGAAAAGTGATTGCCTCGGCGGCGCTGGGGGTGGGCGCGGTAGCATTGTTCAAGTCCCAGCCGGCTTCCGCAAAGCCTAACGACAAGCTTATCCGTCCTCCGGGCTCGACCAAAGAGGACCTTTTTATGGCCAGATGTATTCGCTGCGGGGAATGTATGAAGGTCTGTCCGACCAACGCGATCCATCCAACATTTATGGAAGCCGGATGGGAGGGTATCTGGTCACCGATTTTGATTATGCGTATCGGCTACTGCGAACCATCATGTACACTCTGCGGGCAGGTCTGTCCGACAGGCGCCATAAAAGAGCTGACTCTGGAGGAGAAGGTCGGTTCCAAAGAGGTGCCTGCCGATGTTATCGGTACGGCCTTCGTGGATCAAGGGCGCTGTCTGCCTTGGTCGATGGCGACGCCGTGTGTGGTATGCGAGGAATGGTGCCCGACCTCGCCCAAAGCGATTTATACCGAAAAGGTTAAGGTCAAAAATCAAAAAGGGGAAACGGTTGAAGTTCAAAGGCCGCATGTCGATCCGGCGCTCTGTACCGGATGCGGCGCCTGCGAATATGCCTGTCCTGTTGCGGATAAAGCGGCAATTCGCGTGACCTCGGTAGGCGAAAGCCGTTCAAAAGAAAACCGCATAATCCTCGAGGACAAACGGGGATCATCCCGCTCATAGAGGAAGATTTATATGTCTCGGCTGATTTTAATATTGCTGACTTTAGCATTTCTGTTTCTATCCTGTGCTCCCGATGAAGAAGAAGCCGAGATTGAAGAAGAATTTAAGGACACAGAAGATATCGAAGTCCTTCCGGATAACAGGCAGTTGGTTGCATTTGAAAGAGTTACCGATCCAATCAGGTTCCTGGCCTATGATCTGGAGGAGATGTACGGCGACTCAGCCGAGCATTACTGGCGCTATGATTTACAAACCATGGTGCGTGCCGATTACAAAGACCTGGAATTTCAAAATCAATTCGTTGTCGAACTTTTCAAATTTCCCGATCCAACTACAGCATTCGGGCTTTACACGCTGATTCGCCCCGAGGGCTGCGATGTTATCGAGATCGGCACCGAGGCGTTTGCCGAATCGAATCATCTGACCTTTCTGAAGGATCGCTATGTCTCCGATATTGCAGGATTCGAATCGGCACCCGATATGGAGGAAAAAATCATGAAACTGGCCGAGGCTGTAGAGGCCGGAATTCCCGGGCCGGCACAATTTCCGGAGGAATTGTCCGTATTTCCCTCGGAGGACAAGATTCCCTGCTCGGAAGCCTATATTCACAAATATTTTCTTGACCAGAAATATCTTAACTCGGTTTTTACCTGCGAATATGATTTCGAGTATGGTATGAGTACGGCCTTCTTTATTAACGAGAACGGCGCATCCGCATTGAATGAATATTTGAAATTCATCAAGCTGGAAGGCGAAATAAGCGAAGACACAACAATCATGGGCTGCCGGACCTATGCCCTGACTGATCCTGAATTCGGAAACATAAATCTCTATCTGGCAGGGGAAAGCCTTCTTGGTTTGATTAGCAAAAGCGGTGGGAAACAGCCGCTTGAGGAAGGCGCGGAATTCATCAGGGGGATTCGCGGCTTTAAGACACATTAGATTTACCTCAGTTTTTTTATTTTTTCCTGAATCATTTAATGTATATTCCTATCCAAATGAATGAAAAAGAACTGGTGAAAAAAGCTCAATCAGGTGATTTCGAGGCATTTAGCCTCCTGATTGAAAAATATAAGAACAAGATTTATAATCTGGGCCTAAAGCTTTCGGGCGACAGGCATGACGCCGAGGATATTCTTCAGGATACATTCCTGAAGGCCGTGGATAATATCGATAAGTTCCGCGGCGAATCTACCTTCGGAACCTGGCTTTATGCCATAGCGGTCAACGCTGTCAGGGCGCTTCATCAGAGCCGCAAGAAAGCTGAGTTGAGGCCGATTGAGGAGTATTTGCCGAGCGGTCATGGCTCGGGAGATGATACAAAGGAGCTGTTTGAATGGGGTGATCCGCATGAGCTTCTGGAGCAAAAAGAGCTGAAAAAGGTGATTGATGATGCTCTGGCGGAAATGCCCGATAAGTACAGCGCACCTTTCATACTGAGGTATTTTGAGGATCTTTCTGTTAAGGAAGTTGCAGATTCGATGCATCTCTCGGTGGCCGCGGCAAAATCGCGGATTCTGAGGGCAAGACTGGCGCTGCGTGAACGGCTCTCGGAAGTGTTCAAGGAGAAAGCCAATGAGAGAGTGTAACAAACATATTCAGGAAATAGCCGACTATATTGATGGCGAACTCGATGCTAAGCTTTGCGATGATATAGAAGATCATCTGAAAGGCTGCAAAAACTGCCGTCTGATGGTGGATACGCTAAAGCAGACGGTTATATTATGTAAAGATGGCGAGAAAGAAGAACTTCCGGAATCTATAAGTTCGAAGCTGAATGAGGCTATTAAAAAGCGCTGGGAGAAGAAATTCGGCAAAGCCTGATTTAAACTCGGCATCTAAAAGAGAAGATTTAATTTAGTTCCGTCAGATCTGTAAACCTGACGGCTTTTTTGTAAGTATTGCCCTTTAGCTGTCAGTTTTACTGCGGTGGCAGGAATCCTTTCCTGCCAGACGTAAATCGGTCAGGAAAGGATTCCTTGCCGCGCGAAAGTAAAGATTTTTCGTTCGCCAAAATTCGGAGCAAAGACTTCGCTCAGAATGACATTGATGCGTAAGCACACTCACATCAACAACTTAACACTTATTCAAAAAAATCTGAATCGTTTGCGGGCAATCCTTATCTAAACGGTTAAATATATTTGATAAAATCCCAAAGGAGAAAAGCTATGAAGAAAGCACTTACGGAATTTTCGATTAACCATCCCTGGATAGTTATTGGCATTGTTGCAGTTATAACTGCATTCTTTGCGATACAGATTCCCAATATCAAAATCGACACTGACCCGGAGAATATGCTCGAGGAAGATGAACCCGTGAGAGTCTTCGACCGTCAGGTCAAAGAAGAATTTGGGATTTCAGACTTCATCGCAGTGGGTGTGGTTTCAGAAGAGGGAGCCTTTAATAAAAGAATCCTTTCTAATGTATATAAGATAATCGAAGAGATAGAGGATATCGATGGTGTAATCGCCGACGATATCATGGCGCCTTCCACTGTCGATGATATCCAGCAGACCCCCGATGGTGTTCTGAAAGTGGAGACGCTGCTTGAAGACGAGCCGGAAACAGATTCGGCGGCCCAGTATGTTCTGGGAAGGATCAAGGGCAATCCTATTCTGCGCGGCAAGCTGGGCTCCGACAATGGCAAAGCGATTGCAATGTTTATCCCGATCGAAGCCAAGGATATGTCCTACAGAATTTCAAACGAGATCAAGGCTATTATAGATAAATATTCAACCGGAGAAGAGTATTATATTGCCGGTCTGCCGATTGCTCAGGACAGCTTTGGATCGGAGATGTTCAAGCAGATGGCACTTTCGGCTCCGATGGCGGGAGCGATTATTTTCTTATTGATGCTCATGTTCTTCCGCCAGGTCAAAATCGTAATTCCGCCCATGATAGTGGCAATCGTGTCCGTTATCTGGGCCATGGGATTATTGATCGCTACCGGGCATACGGTTCATATTATGAGCTCGATGATTCCGATCTTTCTGATACCGATCGCGGTTTTGAACTCTATACATATTATATCCGAATTTCACGACCGCTACCAGAAGTACAAACACAAAAAGACCACGATAAGAAATACCATTTCAGAGTTGTTTATTCCCATGCTCTTCACCTCGCTTACCACAGTAGTTGGATTTCTCTCTCTGGCAACCACTCCGATTCCACCGGTTAGAGTGTTCGGTATTTTTGTGGCCTTTGGAATTTTCTCAGCCTGGATTCTATCACTGACACTGAATCCGGCCTTTGCTATAATGATTTCGGATAAAACTCTGCGCAACTTCGGCAAGAAACAGGATGAGAAAACCGGTCCGCTTTCGAAGGCATTACATTTCTTCAGAGATATTACCGCCAAATATTACAAGCTGATTTTGGCCGGTGCAGTGGTAGTAATCATCTTCGCCGTAATCGGCCTGAATATGATCGTGGTCAACGACAATCCGGTTAAATGGTTCAAGAAGGATCATCCGATCAGGATTGCCGACCGCACGATGAATAAGCATCTGGCCGGAACCTATATGAATTATCTGGTAATCGACGGCGGTGAGCCGGATGCGATCAAGAATCCTGATCTTCTGAAATATATGGTAAGACTTCAGGAGTATCTGGATGCCAACCGTATAGTAGGCGCGACCGCATCCATTACGGATATTGTCAAGAAGGTGCGTTTTGAGCTTTTCAACCAGGATTCGGCAAAGTATGCTATTCCTGATAATCAGAACGAGGTTGCCCAGAATATATTCCTGTATGAGATTTCCGGAGGCGATCCGGATGATCTTTTCAAGATGATTAACACCGATTATTCCAAGGCGAATATCTGGGTACAGATGACTGAGGGCGATAACCGTTCGGTCTCAAGCGTAATCGATGATGCTAAGGAATTTATGGATGCCAACCCGCCACCGGTTAAGATCGAGGCTAACTGGGCCGGCCTGCCGTATGTGAATATCGTCTGGCAGCAGAAGATGGTGGGCGGTATGCGCTCGGCCCTCCTGGGATCGTTTGCGGTAGTGTTTATCATGATGATAATCCTTTTCCGCTCATTTATCCTTGGAATTATCTCCATGCTGCCGTTGACCATTACGATTATGGCAATCTACGGCGCTATCGGGTATATCGGCAAACCGTATGACATGCCGATTGCAGTGCTGTCGTCATTGACACTCGGCCTGTCGATTGACTTCGCAATACACTTTATTAAGAGGTCGAAATATATACATGCAAGAACCGGCAATTTCCAGCAGACATTCCCGGAGATGTTCGAGGGTCTGGGACGTGCAATCAGCCGTAATGTGCTGGTTATCTCGATTGGTTTCGTCCCGATGTTCTTCTCCAACCTGGTACCGTATGTGACAGTGGGGTCATTCTTCTTCGCAATCATGATGGTATCCGGTGCGGTAACAATTTTACTTCTGCCCTCGATCTTCAAGATGTGGCATAAAAAGATCATGCCGAAAGCAGATACTGAAAGTATTAAAGATGAAGAAAAAGTAGCTCAATCATAAATAATTAAAGGAGGATGAAAATGAATTTCACGAAGTTTTCAATATTGGTTACGGCTCTAATCTTTGCGCTCTCGCTCAATTTGAGCGCTCAGGATGGTGTGGCCGAGGATTTGATGAAGGAAGCCCATCTGAATAACTTCTACGCCGCCGATGATGGTCTGGCGGAAGTGAATATGTCAATCGTAAACTCCAGCGGCAAGGAGAGAAACCGCCAGTTTTCGATGCTCAGGCTGGATAATGAAGAGGGCGGCATGCAGAAGTATTATACATATTTCCATAAGCCGTACGACGTTGCCCGCCTGACCTTCATGGTGCACAAGAATCCCTTCGAAACCGATCAGCGCTGGCTTTATATCCCCTCGGTGGACCTGGTTAAGAGGATTTCCGCCGATGACAAGGGTTCCAGCTTTGTAGGCTCGGATTTCAGCTATGAGGATGTTTCCGGTCGACACTGGTCGGATGACACTCATAAGATTCTGGAGGAGAAAGAGCATAACGGCATGCAGGTCTATGTGATCGAGTCTGTGCCGAAGAGCGATGATGATGTTTTCGCAAAGAAGATAACATATATCGACAAGGAACACATGCTTCCGGTCAGGGAAGAGTACTATGACGATAAAGGCGAACTCGAGAGAATTTATACGGCCGAGAAAATTGAAGTGGTAGAAGAAATTCCTACTGTGACTTTGCGTAAGATGGAAAATGTTAAGAAAGATCAGCATACGATTGTGGAATTCTCGAGCATCGATTACAATGTGGGTGTAAAGGACAATATTTTCACTGAGCGGTATCTCAAGAATCCCCCGCGTCAGTATATAAAGTAAAAAAGGTGGAGGTGCGGTATGAACTACACGAAAATAAAACTGATTACGATTATGGCGATTGTACTGGTACTGTCTTCGACAGCATTTGCCGAAGACGTTTACATCAGCGGATTTCTACAGGGGCTCTACGGCGGTGGACTGGATGACGATAATCCGACTCCTTCGGAGCTTACCGCAGCCGAAACCCGTCTCCAGCTCAAGCTGGAATCGTACAGCGATCTGGCCGAATTCTTCGGCCGCCTGGACTTTGTCTATGATGGATATGACGAGCCGGAATACGACTGGGAACTTCGTGAGGGCTACATCAAATTCCGGCTCGGCAATTATTTCGATTTCAAGGTAGGCCGCCAGGTGCTCACATGGGGCACCGGCGACCTGATCTTCATAAACGATCTGTTTGCCAAGGATTACCGGTCATTCTTCATCGGGCGGGATGATCAGTACCTGAAAGCTCCCCAGGATGCTTTGCGGGGGGCATATTACAGCCCGATCGGAACATTCTCGCTGGTCTATACCCCGCGCTTTACGCCCAACCGGATTCCGACCGGCATGCGTCTGAGTTATTTCAATCCGATGGTGGGCGATATCGTGGGCGGAGCTGACTACTTTTTCGAGGGCAGACTTCCCGAGGCGGAAATCGAAAACGGTGAGATTGCAGGCAGATTTAAGAGGTATTTCGGCACCGCCGATTTCGCACTATACGGTTATCGCGGATTTTACAAAAATCCCGAGGGCTTCGATCCCAGCACGATGGAGGCATATTATCCGCGCCTGAATGTCTACGGCGCCTCGATTCGTATGCCGATTTTCGAGGGGATAGCGTGGCTCGAGGGCGGATATTACGATTCGCGTGAAGATACCGACGGCGATAATCCCAATATACCGAACTCGTCCGTGACCGGGCTGGTCGGTTTCGAGCGCCAGATAGTTACAAATCTGACCGTCAACCTGCAGTATCAGGGCGAAGTTATGATGAACTATGATGAATTCGTGGAATCAGTCGGCGGGCAGACCGAAGTCGACGAGGTCTATCATCTGTTGACATCTAGGGTGACAAAGCTGATGCGCATGGAAACTGTGGTGCTGTCACTGTTTGGATTTTATTCCCCCTCGCAGGAGGATTTCTATGGAAGATTCTCCCTTGATTACAAGTACACGGATCATCTGACTCTGACAGTCGGCGGGAATATTTTCGCAGGTAACGACAAATTTACGGACTTCGGAACATTTCAAAAGAATGACAATGTTTACTTGAAAATAACCTACGGCTATTAGAAAAACAGGTAAGGAGATTATATAATGACTTTGGAAAATGCGGTAAGAATGTTTGCGGGATTTATGGTCCTGCTTTCGGTGGCATTGACATATTTCGTGTCTCCCTGGTGGATGCTTTTCACTATTTTTATCGGGCTGAACCTGATTCAGTCCTCGGTTACCGGCTTATGTCCGGCTGAGGCGATTATCAACAAGCTCTTCTACAGCAAAAAGGATAAAAATATTGCAGGGGTGTCGTCCCAGGAAGGCTAAGACAGTAAATTTACTGGAAATTACTCCTTTTGGATTAACATCAAAGAGCCGTCGCTTGATTTCAAGCGGCGGTTTTTTTTCTAAACCCAATCCTGATCCATTTGTTATTGTGATATTGTTTAAATTGTGTATTATAGAAGGAATCTAACGCTATATCGAAAACCAAAAAGGAGCTGAGCATGGATAGCTTTGTATTCAGAAATCCCGTGAAGATTATTTTTGGTGTGGGCGAAGTGCAAAAAACGGGGGAAGAGGCGTCAAAAATCGGAAAGAAGGCGTTTCTGGTAACGGGTCAGTCACATGTAAAGAAAAGCGGGCTTCTGGATAAGACTATTGAGCTTCTTGAAAGAGCCGGGGTGGAGCATGCCCATTTCGAGGGAATCGAACCGAATCCCCGTGCCACTACAATCGATAAGGCCGGCGAAATCGCGCGCGAGAATAAATGCGATATGGTGCTGGGAGTGGGCGGAGGTTCGGTGATGGACGCCTCCAAGGCAATTGCTGTGGTTGCCAAATCCGGGAATCCGGTCTGGGAGCATGTCTATAATGATGATCCGGATAAAATTCGTAAGATCGAAGGTGCCCTGCCGATTATGCTTGTGCCCACGGTTGCCGCCACTGCCTCGGAAGGGAATCGCGGAGGAGTGGTAACTAATTGGGAGACGAAACAGAAGGCAGGCTTTTTCTCTGAATATATGTTTCCGAAGGTTTCCATCGTCGATCCGGAACTGACGGTCTCGCTCGGCCGTCAGACAACTATCGACGGCGCAATGGACATAATCAGTCATGTTATCGAATCGTACCTGACCGGTCCCGAGAATACTCCGCTTCAGGATCGCTTTTCAGAGTCTATCATGCGCACGGTTATGGAAAATCTGGAAAGGCTTCTGGATAATCCGGGAAATCTGGATGCCCGAGCTAATATGTCCTGGTGCTCGACAGTGGCTTTGCTTGGGCCGGTGAACCTGGGGCGTCCCGGCGCATTTCCGATGCATGCTATCGAGCATGTAATCTCAGCCCATTATGATATCTCTCACGGCCGCGGACTTGCGATTATCTTCCCGCCGTTGATGCGTTATACGTATAAGGACAGGCCGGAGAAGTATGCTCAGCTTGCGAAAAATATATTCTTTATCGATCTCGAGAAGATAGATTTAATGGAGGCGGCCGAAGCGTTTGTTTCCAACTTC
>WJIM01000146.1 GCA_014730285.1 Candidatus Zixiibacteriota bacterium | reverse complement strand
TCGTTTTTAAGAATATTCCTGACGGTGCGGATATTAAGATTTCTACCATAAATGGCGATATAATAAGAGAGTTTACAGATTCCCCCGGACCGGAGGTCAGATGGGATGTAACCAATGACCGGGGACGGAAGCTGGCTTCAGGTGTGTATCTCTACTATGTGATCACAGACGATGCCACTGTTTCCGGTAAGCTCGCAGTTATAAGATAGAATAACGTAGTTCGTAGAAGATCCGCGTATAAAAAGGCCAGGGGATGGCCTTTTTTTTATCTATTCCTTTTCATGAACTCCTTAAATTCATCTTTTAAGATAGCGTACCAGATTAGGTCGAGCCAGAGGCCGTCTCTCCAGACCGCCTTGCGCATTACCCCTTCTTTCCTGAATCCGGTTCTTTCGAGAAGTCGGCATGAGGCGGTATTGGGATGCATAACGCGGGCATAAATACGATTCAGTTTCAACTGTTTGAAGCCGAAATTCAGGAGAAGCTGAAGGGCCTCTTTGGCAATTCCCTGTCCCCAAAACTGCTTTCCCAGCCAGTAACCGGCTTCAGCCAGGAGATGCTGGAAATTAACCTGTTCCAAGCTGATCATGCCTATTATCTTTTTTTCCTGCTTATGCTCTATGCCGAAGATAAAAGCCTTCTTTGCTCTGAGGGCGGCGTGAGTGGTTGATATGAACCTGTAGGCATCATCGATCCGATACGGGTTCGGGAGAAATGTATAGCGTGAAATCTCATTATCACGGGCATACCTGTAAATCGACTCGGCGTCGGATTTATGCACCCGCCTGAGATTGATCTTTTGCCCTTTTAATGTCGGAAGCATTGCCGGCATAGTTGTCCTTGACAAAGAATTGATTTAATATTGTCCCCCGCGGCATGGTATGTCAAGTATTTAGAGTGATAAAATTGCCCATCAATTCAGAGCCGCAATATTCTTGATTTTTGAGCATGGATTCTATAATATATAAATGTGTTAAGCATATATTTTAAGCGGGGCATATTATGACACTCGAAAAACCATGGTCGAAGGAATTCGATGAGCTTTTGAGAAAGCTCGAGAGCTCCTGGGGTGGCAAAATAAAAAGGCCGGGCGGCAAACGTGCCGAGCAGGACCCGAGGTTCGCGGCCTCCGACTTCTTCTTTTATCCCACATATTACGGTGAAATCGAGGATTTCAAAATAAGCGTAAATATCGGAGAAATCGGAGGAGGAGATTTGCCGATGCTGGCAGGGGCTGATAATGTCGAATTCCTTAATATTCGGGTCTATGTAAACAACGATTATAGAATTAAGATGAGTCATGAGGGTAAGGTTGATAAATTCAAAAAGCTCTTTGGCCTTTCCGAGGATACGCCTACAGGAAATAAAAGGCTGGATAAAAAGTATGTCTTAAAGACTGCCTCGGATAGGGACAAGTCATTGCTTAAAAGCATGGAGTTTCAGGAGCATATTCAAAATCTGGAACCATTTTCGCATTTCGAGATTTCGAAAGCACAGATTATATGGCTTCAGGGACTATCAGATAAATCACAGTTGGATTTCAGCAATATCGAGAAGAACGCTAAGACTCTGATTGAGATTGCCAAAATTATCGGATGAGGATTCCCGATAATTCTGATTAAGTTACTTGCGCTTTAGTACCCTTTTAACAGCGCCAATAATATCCTTGGCCTTCAGATGATAGGCTTTCATCAGCTCCTCGGGCGGTCCTGAGCGTCCGAAGGAGTCCTGAACACCGATGAATTCCATCGGCACCGGATTATTTTTAGCAATCACTTCAGCCACCGCCGATCCGAATCCGCCGTAGACCTGATGTTCCTCGGCGGTAACTATTGCGCCGCATTCCGAGGCGGCTTTGATAATGATGGTCTCATCGATTGGCTTGACTGTGTGAATATTTATTACGCGGGTATCAATCCCGTCCCTTTCCAGTTCATGGGCGGCTTCCAGAGCTTCGTAAAGCATCACTCCGCAGGCCAGTATGGCAATATCGCCGCCATCACGGTAAACAACACCCTTACCGAATTCGAAAGGGGTATCTTTATCTGTAACGACAGGCACATTCTCGCGTCCGAATCTGATGTAGAGAGGGCCGTCAATGTCTATTGCGGCCAAAGTCGCTTTGCGGGTTTCAAAATAATCACAGGGTACGATGATCTTCATATTGGGCAGTGAGCGCAGGATGGAAATCTCTTCCAGCGCCTGATGAGTTGCGCCATCAGGGCCGACCGAGATACCGCCGTGGGCACCCCCTATTTTGACATTGAGATTGGAATAACAAATCGTAACCCGGAGCATATCCAGACAGCGGCAGGTGGCAAAGGCGCCGTAGGTGGTGAAGAAGGGGATTTTTCCAGTCAATGAAAGCCCGGCGGCAACATTGGCCATATTCTGCTCGGCAATCCCAACCTCGATAAATCTTTCCGGGAATTTCTCTGCAAAGAAATTGACATTGGTCGAATCGCGCAGATCGCCAACCAGCACAACAACATTTTTGTTTTTCTCACCGGCATCCACAAGGCCGTGCCCGAAGCCCACACGCGTCTTTTTCATCTCACCCATTGCGAAGCCTTTCCGACCATTCGGCATAAGTGGTTCCAAGCTCGGCCAGGGCTTTTTCTCCCTGATCCGGTTTGGGCGGCTTGCCGTGCCATTCCGCCAGGCCTTCCATGAAAGATACGCCTTTGCCCATCTCCGTATGACCGATTATTATCGAGGGTTTGCCTTTGCAATCGTTTGCGGCTTTTAGAGCGCCCACTATTTCATTCATATCATGGCCGTTGATCTCATAAACATTCCATCCAAACGACCAGTATTTTTCGGTCAGGGGAGAGATATCCATAACATCCTCGGTCTCGCCGTCTATTTGACGATGATTATAGTCGATGATCCCGCACAAATTATCGAGTTTGTAATGAGCGGAGAACATAACAGCCTCCCAGATAGAGCCTTCCTGCTGTTCGCCATCCCCCATGATGCAGTAAACGCGGCGCTCTGTGCGGTCCATCTTTATACCGTATGCTGTACCGCAGGCAATCGAAAGCCCCTGTCCCAGCGAACCGGCCGAAACTTCAATGCCGGGGGTATGCAGGCAGTTGGGATGTCCCTCAAGATGGCCTTCCATTTTGCGAAAAGACAGAAGGTCTTTGAGAGGGAAGTATCCGGATTCGGCCAGCAGCGAATATATCAGGGGGCTGACATGGCCGATGGAGAAGAAATTCAGGTCGCGTTGGGGATTTCCGGGATTCTGCGGATCATGATTTAAGATATTGAAATACAGCGCAGTTGCCATATCCGTGCATGACAGCGGCCCGCCCGAATGGCCGCTTTGCGACTCTATTAAAAGAGTAATGATATCCCGGCGGATATCCAGGGCCTTCTGCTTCAACTTTTCGATTTCCAGATTAAATGGATTCAACAATCATCCCGCATATATGAAACTCGTTTAGGTGAGAAATAATAGGGGAGAAGCCCGTAGTTGTCAAATTTTTTGTGGATTCTTGTTGGCGAAAGGAATCTGTATGACCGGTGGATTAAGCCTTTTGCGCGGACACTATCTTTTTATGGATTTCCTTAACTTTCTGTTTGAGTTGCTCTATCGGGCCGTCATTTTCGATAACAAAGTCGGATGCGGCCTCCAGTTCTTCCCTGCTTTTCTGAGAATTTATGCGGTCATGGATTTCCTGATCGGTAAGCCCTTTCCCTTTTAAGCGCAATAATTGCGTATCCGGCGCAGCAACCACGCAGACTGTCCAATCCATATTATTATGCCAATCCCAGTCGACCAGAAGCGCCGCATCGACTATTGCCAGCTCACATGCGGGATCCAACGAGCATTTATCCAGCTCCTCCCTGAGCCTTTTCAAAAGCGGGGGATGAACGATTTTATTTAATTTGGCCCGTTCTTCTTCCGAGGCAAAGACGATTCTGCCCAATTCTCGTCTTTTTAAAACGCCTTGCGGGGTAACGATTTGCGGTCCGAATGCCCGGATCAGTTTGGATAATACGGGGGAATCTTCTTCAACCACCTCACGGCCGATATCATCGGCATAAATAATTCTCCCGCCGAATTTTGCAAATTCCCTTGCGGCTGTGGATTTGCCCGAGGCGATTTGTCCGGTTATACCGAGTTTTATCATACATATTCCTATATGCTACAAATAGTTAAATTGTTGCATTTATTTTTTTATTGGCCGTATTCACTGGATTATTTATTCAATCTTCCGATCTAAATTTAAGAAATATTAATTTATTTGGCAAATAAACAGGACTGCCAGTGTCGTATATAGTTTGGCACTGGGGGTCCATGGGGAGTCATACATTTTATTGTATCCATTCTATAAAGTGAAACAATAAATTTTTATATTGACTTTATTTATTAAAATTTCGTAAAATCCTTTTGGCAATAAAGGGCAAAGCCCACGTCGTTTTTGAGGGCTTTTTTAGAAGGCTGTGTTGAAGGTATGATGGTCATGGATGACAACCATCCTCTATGGAATGGGAGAGTACAACCGCATGGTGGCCGCGGATTGGGGGCAGTTTGCAGCAATACTAATAACAGGCGAGCTATATATTATAAGGAAATAATTCCAGCCAAGGAGGTTTATATAGGCGATCGTTACAGTTCTTACCAAAAACATTCATATCTTCAAAGCCGGGGCATCTTAAGTTAGATTGAAATGTTCTATGGTGAAATGTTTTCAATTTCGGCAAGGAGGTGTAAAGTAAACAAAAATGCTAAAGTATATTTTAAAGTTTTTTCCCTAACAACAAAGTGAGGAGGTTTCACCTTGTTTAAACACAAACTGATTTTATACCTATTGACTGCGATGGTGGCAGCGCTTCTTCTGTCATCGACAGCATTCGCAGCCAACATAGGTAAAGTCTCGGGCAGGGTAGTTGACCGCGAGACCGGGGAGGGCTTACCGACAGTGGCGGTCCAGTTGGTCGGTACCAACATGGGCGCTCTGACCGATGTCGACGGGCAGTATACGATTCTGAATGTGCCCGTGGGCGAATACGACATCAAAGCTGAACTGGTCGGTTATCAGCCTGTCGAAAAGCGCGGTATCTATGTCTCGGTGGACCTGACTACCTATGTCGATTTCGAGCTCACTTCCAGAGCTATCGATGTGGGCGAGGTTCAGATTGTCCAGGCTGAGCGTCCGCTGGTTATCCGTGACCAGACCTCGACCCTTCGTCTTGTTTCGGGAGATGAGATTCAGAATCTCCCGACCAAGGACTACCAGGATGTAATCGGTCTTTCCACAGGCGTGGTTAGCTCTGGGGATAATATCGCCACCCGTCAGCGCGGTGGAGACGAGACATCCAACAACCCAACTCTTAACATTCGTGGTGGCCGACAGAATGAGGTAGCTTATATGGTTGACGGATTTGATACAAAGGATCCGTTGACTGGCCTGGCGAACCTCAGTATTAATAATAACTCCATCGAGGAAATCTCGATTACAACCGGTGGATTCAATGCTGAATATGGCTGGATTGCATCCGGCGCTATTCAGGTAACCACCAAAGAAGGTGTCCGGAATTATTCCGGTAATGTCGAGGCCGTTACCAGTAGTTTCACCGATGATTATGGCTATAACAGCTATTCGGTCGATATTACCGGCCCGATCCTTCCGGATAACGAGAGACTCTCATTCTTCCTTTCGGGCGAGCGCAGGGTAGAAGACGATCGTGACCCTCACGCTCTCAACGATGGTGACCGTCTGCCGAATAATGATTTGCGTGGATGGACCTGGCAGGGTAAGCTGCGTTATGATATTACGCCCAACTTCATTGCTCGCTTTGGTGTCCTGGGTTCGTATGATAAGTTCAATCGTTATGCTCGTTCATATCAGTTCAACCAGGAGCATATGGCCAAGTTCGAGGATAAGAATAATTCATTCTATCTGCAGTTTACCAATAACCTCAGCAAGAATACCTTCTGGAATGCCAAGGCCAATTATTTCCAGACTTCAAGGTTCCTTGGAGACGGCGTATTCTTTGACGATCCCTGGGCCTATGCATCTGAACTCAATCCGAATTTCAACGATACCAAGCTCTTTTGGCCAGGCGATGATCCCGAAACCGAAGAGGACGAAGCTCACTTCTTTGATGATTTTACCAAGAGACAATCATCGTATTACGGCTTTGAATTCGATATTACCTCTCAGGTCAATGCCGAGAACGAGCTGAAGTTCGGTTTGGAATACCAGAGACATACATTGCGCTGGATCCGTCATGCCACCCCCAGAAGGCTCTATGAGGGGCCCGATGGAGGCGGTTTGGCCGACATGGATAATTATGGCTACGATATAATTTTCGATTATGACGCCGATTCAAACATTGTCGGCGCTTCGATCGAGGAACTCGACGATGGCTGGAATGCGGCCAAGAATCCTTATACCTTTGCCGCTTATCTCCAGGATAAATTCGAGTGGGAAGGCCTGGTCGTTAATGCCGGTCTGCGTTTCGACTATCTGAATGTCAACACAGACCGTTTGATTAACGACGAGCTGCCGCTCGACCCGTTCGAGAGAGGATCCGATCCGAATGCCACCGAGGAAGAGATTCAGATGGCTCAGGAGCTCAATCTCGAGGATCTGGAAGCGGCCGAGGCCGAACAGAGAATTTCGCCTCGTCTGGGTATCGGCTTCCCGGTAACCGACAAGACGGTCTTCCATCTCTATTACGGCAAATTCTTCCAGCGTCCCGAGCTTCAGTACCTGTATACCAGTTACGATTATCTGGAGTACATGGTGCGCGAGGCTCCTTATTACAATCCTGTTGGAAATCCGAATCTGGAGCCTGAGGAAACAACAGCCTATGAGGTTGGTGTAACTCATCAGCTGGGCGACAATACCAGATTCGATCTGACAGCGTATTATAAGGATATCAAGAACCTTACCCAGGTTGTGAACCAGCCCTCGTTCCCGAATGCCTTTGCGACATACCGCAATCAGGATTACGGAACCGTAAAGGGTCTGGAGTTTGCAATGAAGATGCGCAGAACCCGTAATGTGGCTTTTGATATTGCCTATTCTCTGCAGTATGCAAACGGTACCGGTTCTTATGCAACTTCTCAAACCAACATTGCCTGGACTAATACCGAACGTCCTCTGAGAGTTGCTCCTTTGAAGTTCGATCAGCGACATAAGATCACGGCCATTGTGGATGTCCGCAGCGGCAAGGGTGAAGGTCCCAAGCTTGGTGATTTCTATCCGCTTGAAAAGACCGGCGTCAATGCGGTCTTTAATGTGGGTTCGGGACTTCCGTACTCACCATCGGAGATCTTTAATGAGATCACCCTGGCGTCGGTATCACCTAATCCGGCCGCTCCGATTAACTCCCGTTACGGCCCCTGGACTTACAGGCTTGATCTTAAGGCCAACAGAAGGTTTTCCATTGCCAATCTCGATTTGGATTTCTATGTCTGGGTACTCAATCTCTTCGACACCGAAAATGTGATTTCGGTTTACGAGGGCACCGGCAAGCCTGATGATACCGGTTGGCTGGCAACTGAGCCCGGTCAGGTATTTATCGATACCTACCCCAATCAGGATCCTAATTATGGCAATATGAATGGTCAGGAGCAGTATGAGTTCCGCCAGAAGGATCCCAGGAACTATGATATTCCTCGCATGATCCGTCTGGGCATGAGACTCAGCTTTTAAATGGGAAGTTTAAGGAGGAAAGGATGCGATTAACAAAGACTCTTATCTTTCTCGTCTGTCTGGCGATGCTGACCTCGGTTGCCTGGGGCGTGTCGAGCCAGACCGGGAAGATGCAGTCGTCAAACCAGGCGCAGCTTATAGATACACGGACATTCCTGGATGTTAACAGTCTGCTGTGTTTCGTCTATAATGACGGTAACTATGCGTATGATAATGCTAACTTCCTGGGCAAAACCGACGGTCTCTATTTCCCGCGTGGAACCAAGAAGACTGTCAT
>WJIM01000145.1 GCA_014730285.1 Candidatus Zixiibacteriota bacterium | reverse complement strand
CTCTCGCCGCTCAAGCTGATTGCCTTGACCTTGCAGATCGTGATGGTATCGTCGGGAGCAATCTCACCTTCCCAGAACCTGAAGACCGTGTTCAAGTCGGTGTTCGAGTCCGAGAAGACTTCATAGGTGCCGTCAAGACTGGTCAGTTTATCATAGATATCTATGATATTATAACCGGTGTCGGGATAGATCCAAGCCGGATTATCGAGTACTGCGCCGCCATAATTGGCATCCTGGCCGTCATACGGGGCCAGACCGGCATAGATATTCGACTGAGCGCCGCCGCCATACTGGAAGATCAGCTGGCGTCCAGGATCGAAACCGCCGGCATCGAAGTTGGAGTCTTTTTCCATATCCCAGTCGATGCCTTCACCGATCAGAGCCTCGGTCAGGGTCGTGGCAGACTCGTTCCACAAAGTAACCTTCTCGATTACAACCGCTGTATCCTGGTTGAAAGGCACGAAGTATTCTGCCTTACCGTAAAGCACCGAGTCAGGTGTACAGAAGTAACCTTCGGTCTGATAATAACCGGTGCCGCCCACAGGATCGGTGTTGTCGGTAACCGTTACGCCGCTCAAAGCGCGCATTCTGGCGTTGCGACGCTGATACTCGGGCAGGCTGGCAGGGAGCAGATCGCCCATGTGAGTATCGGAGTTGTCGGTATAGACAAACAGGTCCGCTCCGACCTTCCAGCCAACAATCAGGGCCTCAGTATAAAGCGGATGCAGGGTGGAATCCTGTCCGCAGGAATAATAGGTCATGTTACCGAGGTCGTCATTGTCCCCACCGCTTCCGGCCTGCGGAGTATTATAGAGATCGATATCCCAGCATCCGCCGGTTACGGTAGCGAATTCAGGCAGATAATATTCGCAGGCTACAACCAGATTGACCGAGATGTCGAAGTCATCGATTGAAGCATCATCGATATCAACCGTGATCGCACCGGAGTAGTTACCCTGGCCCAGTGAAGCCGAGCTGGCTGTCCACTCAATAGTGGCAGGCGAGGCACAGCCGGGAGCTCCTGTCCAGGCAGGATTATTGGAATAACGCGGACCGGCGCCGGCATTGATCGGTCCGGATGTCCCGAATGTCACGCTCAGCCAGCCGGCATTGGATGATGTGGTATAGTTTAAGCCCACATTACCGCTGTTATTCAGCTCAACTTCCGCCGAGAAGCTGGCCGGTGTGGTACAACCCGAGGTGTTGCCGTTGGGAGCCAGACCTATCTCGGGATAGGTCGGATCCGAAGGAGTAACTGCCAGGGCGGCATTGCTGCCGACTTCAGCCATGGTGAAGCAGGGCCAGGTCATGAACATGACCGGACTCTCTGTCTGAAGTCCCTCTTCACGGCTGTAGTACATACCCGGGTCCTTATCTTCCAGGTAAACGAGCATCAAACTATCGGTGGAGTACGGCGCCATAGTCGGCCATACCTCATGGAAACAGTCACCCGGCAGGCAGCTATCGACAGTTGTCTGTGTCAGGTTGATGCCCTCAGTCCAGGTCTTACCCATGTCACCGGTAGCCAAATCGGAACCGACTACCATGATATCGGCGACCTGATAGACCGTATCTTCGGACGGATTACCTGCGCCGACCTCGAAAGAGGTGTCGCCCACAGGATTGGCGCCGTAGCGCATGAACGAGATATATAGCTTGTCATCGCACCAGGAGACATTCGGCTTGGTTACAGCCGTATGGAAGGTCGGGAAAAGTCCGCTGAAGAACTGCGGACTACTGGCATCATAGGCCACCGAAATGCAGTCATTATTGGTATCATAATGCCACAGCTTACCTCTGTAATAGATACTGCATTCGTCATCATCAGGATTGTCCGGGGTACCGCGATCACGTGAGAACCATACGAGATGCAGGTTACCGTCGGGATCGACCATGGCTGAAAGGTCGTAATTGGCCGGATCGGTAAGCTGATCGTCATAACCGCTCTTATAATCGGTGACATAAGTTATCGGGCCCCAGCTGGCGCCATCATCAGTCGATTTTCTATAGACAATTTCCTGGCCGAGCTGATAGTATCCGCCGAACTCGCCCTGGGGATCGCAGGGATCCAAAGGCCCTGTGTTGTAGTAGAGCGGCTTCAAATAGCAGTAGTAAACGTCACTGCTGTTCTTATCGGCAACCACGAGCTGCGAAATCAGATAGGCCGAATCCATAAATACGGGGCCTTCCCAGGCATTGGAGCCAACTTTGCGGTAATACACGTTCGTTGATGTTTCAATCCCGGGAACGTCACCGCAGTCCCCCGGCTGAGCGGGGTAGGATTCATTACAGGCGATATGAACCACAACTTCGCCGGCGCTATTCGTGTCAACATCCATATGCGGCCAGATATAGGGAGTAGATTCGGCATCAATATCGCCGCAATTACCGGTCTGGACATTGCCGGTATTGGGAGGGCCGGGCAGGCTGTCTTCGGCAAAATTATACATATCACTGGGGCATGCTCCGGCATAGCCGACATATGACCAACCTGAATTTGTCGGAAAGCTGTGATATGCGGCAACTCCGTAACCATTCTTGGGATCAGCGCCCATATTTGGGTAGTAGCTAGGCTGCACACCTATGGTTGCCAGACCGCCGACTGTGAAATCCCAGGTTCCGCCGGCCCAGTCAAAGATCGCTTCTTTAACATTGCGAAGCTCAGTTGAGCCCTGAACCTGATAATCCGGGAAGTTCATATAGACATAATCACAGCCGGAGTTGTAGTAGCCGGCATAGACTATCTGACGGCCGCATGCGGTATTATGCCACATATCGCGAATTGTGATAGTAGTATTATAAAGCTGACGGCTGGGAGCAAATGTCTGTCCGATCGACTGGCCGAAATACGGCTTATAAGTGCCGATCGTCTGCATTTCCTCCTGATCAGCAATAAGCTTAGCCGCAGGGCCCGGCTTGCTCTTTGTTGTCAGATACTCATGCTTGGTTACATTTTCGGCAACTGCAGTCAGGCCGAAAACAAACAAAGCCAGGAAAAGGATCACTGAAAGCTTTTTCAGCATCACAAACTCCTTTCAAGATTACATTTAGAAAAGACAAGTTGTGTTAATGAATTTGTCGAAACCGTTCCTATGGAAAGACTTCGACCTGATTAATCGCAACCAATCACCTCCTCTCCGATATATTTTTTTATATATTTTTATTGCTGTGAGTCAGTCCATATTTATATGTTTTACAGACCTATTCCGCACGAGTAAGCAGCGGAAATTGAAGGTTTACGCAACGATTCCCTTATAAATGGCGGTATGCGTTAAAATAAAATTTTACTTTTTTTGCTTGCCCAATTACCGGAGAGCGTTCCAAATTCCTGAGGGGTGCCCGATGTGATCCTAATTGATGCAAATTCAATCCGGAATTGGCTACGATTATAATACTATTTTGCGGTTTGCTTGTCAAGGTCATTTTAAGTCAGCAAATCCGTCCAATTTAGGGCAGATCAGCATCGGTAGGCATACAAGAGGAATATTATCCTGCAAGAGTCGGCATAAAAAAAGCCCGCAGAAAAATCTACGGGCATTTTTATTTATTACTGATTAAGTATCAGCTTAGCAGTCAGGAATAGTATCGCCATCAGTATCGCAAGGAGAATTACCGCCGATGAAGACATAGTTAATCACGAACACTGCATCACTGACATTTACGCTGCCGTCGCAGTTGGTATCGCCAGCTACGAGCGGATATGGCGGGAGGCCGCCGATGAAGACGTAATTAATGATCCAAACAGCGTCAGATACATTAACATTACCATCAGCGTTAGCATCGCCGCAAAGCAGTGCAACATGGAGTCTCTGCCACATGTAGGTCCAATTTGAAATCCAGACACCGTCTAAGCCTTTATCGGCCTTTGTGGCCGGGGCGGGCGGGAAAGCGCCGTGATAGTCAACATCGTCAAAATGGGGATCGGCCGGCTCAGGCTCACCCGGAGTGTTGGCCGGGCTGGCAGGATCGAGACGAGGATCGAGCAAATGCAGGCCCTCGTTACGGTCAACATTGATCAGCATGGGATCGACTGTCCAGTGGTTGTTATTGGCGGGATCGATCATATAGACTTCGGCAAAGTTGCTGGTAGAGTCTTCGATTTCATCGCCATCACAGTCGTATGATTCTTCAATAAAAAGATCGATTGTGGCCGGGCCATCGCCAAAGTCCCAGAAATACATATTTGTGATCGTCAGATCGCCGGCATTCAAACGTGAACGGCTGTCCTCGGGACTGCCGTCAGCGCCGCAGAGGTCCTCTATGTCGACAACATCGCCGCCGAAGTAACCGATGATACCATTGGCATAGTGACCGCCGGCATTGTCGCGAATCTTCAAAGCATGGTCATTATCACCGTTCTCGGTATTGGAGCCGCCGCCGATGTAGGTCACGTTAAAGATATAGGGCTCGGCAAAAGGTGTGCCCTGCTCGTCACCGGTGGCGCCGTCATGCTCACCGCAGCGGTTGGCATTGGCGGAATCCTGAATAACGAACCAGAACTGATGATAACCGCGGAAACCTTCGTCATAGTCAAAAGCATCGTCGCCGTTGAAAGCGGAAACCAAATACTTGGTGTTGACTGTTCCGCCGAACCATTCGAAACCATCGTCGTAGTTGTTGTAAACTTCTACGTGATGAAGCTCCGTGCCTGCACCGATAGCGCCCATGGTGAGACCGTTAATCTCATTGGCAGCGCCGATCTCGGTTCCGCCATGACGGATGGAGACATACTTGAAGACACCGGAGTTGTCCAGGCTGTCCGGGCTGGCTCCGCCGCCATATTCGCCGCGGGGCTCGTCAGTTGGAATGCCCTCGATCTGCTGAATACCGGTGGGGGTATTACAAACGGAATTGCCAAGGATCAGTACGCCGCCCCAGAGACCGTTAGTACCATAAGGTATATCAAAAGGATCATCGACATTATCAACATCCCCGGTGAATATAATGGGCTTTTTCTCTGTGCCCATAGCATAGATCTTACCGCCGCGGGCAACGCAGAGATACTTGGAATCGGCGCCGGTTCCGGGCTCACCCTTAATAATGGTACCGGGATCGATGCTGAGAATAGCGCCGCCATCCACGAAGACACCTTCTTTAAGAATATAAACGTTAGAACTATCAAGATGAACTGAATCCGGAGCAGTAATGTCGGCATCGAAAAGCTCCACGATGGGCTTGCCGGCTTCAGTCGTCTGCGCAAAAAGCATGCAAGGCAGAATTGCAATAGCAAGTAAGGTTAAAATAACGCGCTTCACTTAAAACCTCCTAAGTGTTTTTTGTTAGGCTCTTTAAACCCTTGTTTGTTTTCCCCGAAGGGATAGCAGTTAATAATTGAGATACTTGAATCATTCGCCGGAAACAGGCCTGGCTGCGCTGTCTTATCCGACAAATAAAGAAATCGTGATACATAATCAGGGCAGGTGAATTAAATAGCCCTTTAAATATCGACCTCCTTTCCAATCCACAATCTATTAGTCCTCTTGATTTCCTTTATCTCAAAAGCAGTCTTTCAATTGCCTTTGACTGTGCCCGTATTTAGCTCCGCTTTTTTAAGTGCTGATTAAGCATGTATTAGAAACACATTTATTATCCTCGCCGCATCGAAACGGCGGAGATATGCGACTCAGATTTTTTCACTCCAATAGAAATTTTAAAAGTCGAAGATGAGTCCTCTGATGCGTAAAATAATTGTCAGAACCTGCCTTATCTTCCTATAATTTTCTGTCCTATAATTTGTAAGACATGGAGAAGATGATTCGAATATGTTAGAGTGAAATGACCCGAAAATTAGATTTTCTTCAGGAGAATATTAGGAGTGTTTATTGTTTGTTAGACTATTTTTAGGAGATTTTGAGGTCAAAGCTTAAAAAAGCTTGCAATTATTTGATTTTGGGAATTTGTTTGAAAGGGCGGTTTAAGGATAACCAAATTCGTTTTGAATCCGCAGAAAGAACAGAATTTTCTTCTTGAAGTATTATAAGTCCATGGCAACGTCATAGCCGTCGCGCACGGCATCGAAAATCTGGCCCGGTTTTTTGGCGTCGCCGATAACACGCACCTCAAACCCGCGCTCACGCAGTTCACTCTCGAGTTCGACCGAAGAGCGCATGCCAACGGCGGCCACCACCGAATCGAACTCGCCCAGGAAAACGTCACCCTCCTTCTCCATCACATAAGCCTTGTTCTCATCGAACCAGCTCAGGTTGGTTTTGGTAAACATCTTCACACCGAGCGCATCGAGCATCTTGAGCGTTATCTTGCGGGTGATCGGTTCCATGTCGACAGCGAGCTGATCCAGGATTTCGACAACCGTGACTTTATGTTTGCGGGATGCCAGATATTCGGCCAGTTCGACCCCGACCATGCCGCCTCCGATTATCAGCACTCTCTCGCCGGGTTCTGCTTTGCCGGTCAGGATATCTTCGGCAAAGAGTACATTTTCAAGGCCTGGAATTGCCGGTACGACAGGCTTGGCTCCCGCCGCCAGCAGAACAATGTCGGGCTTTTCTTCAGCGATCAAATCGGCTGTAGCTTTGCGTGGTATATTCAATTCAACGTTACTTCTTCTCACTTTATCGATCAGGCCCATAATCGGCTTTTCCATCATTTCCTTGCCGGGCGGCATATAGGCCAGATGGATTTGTCCTCCGAGTTTTTTACGGTCGTAGAGGGCAACTTTGTGTCCGCGGGCTGAGGCGGTCAAAGCGGCCTGCATACCGGCAGGTCCTCCTCCCACTACTATGATCTTTTTCTTCCCGGCGGAAGCGGCATGCATTTCATGTTCGCGTCCGGCCTGTGGATTGGCCAGGCAGCCGATTTCATGTCCCGATTTCAAGCGCGCCAGACATCCCTGCAGGCATGCGCCGCATTGAACGATCTCATCATCGCGCCCCTCCCTCATTTTGATAGCGAAGTCCGGCTGGGCCAGAAGCGGACGTCCGAGCCCGACAGCATCAACCATATCCTCATCCAGAGCCTGGCGAATCAGATCCGGCATACCCATTCTTCCGGCAACTATCACCGGAAGACTGACCTTGCCTTTGATCTCAGCGGCCCATTGCAGGTTCTTACTCAGAGGCAGGCGCATGTGCTGAAAATACCATGGCCCCGAATCGCAGACCGAACCGGAGACCACATGGAGCGCATCGACTCCGCGCTCCTCGAGAAAATGAGAAAGCTCGAATGCGTCCTGAAGATTCATACCGTCTTCCACAATCTCGGTAGCCGAGATACGCGCTATAATCGGAAAATCGTTACCCGCTTTTTCTCTGATAGTGGTCAGGATTTCGTCAAGAAAGCGATAGCGGTTACCGCTTTTAAGACCGTACTCATCTTCCCGCAAATTCGTTACAGGAGATAAGAACTGGGCAATCAAATATCCCAAACCACACTGAAGTTCGATTATATCGAAACCGGCTTCACGCGCCCTGCGCGCCGCCTCGCCGAACTGAGCAACGACAACCTTGATTCTCTCTGAGCTCATCTCCTCCGGTGTGCTGCCTTTAGCGGGACATAATACCGCCGAGGGTGCTTCCGGCGGTGATCCGGAGGCCTTGGGATTGGCCGCCCGGCCGCCGTGATTCAGATGAGCGATGGCTTTGGAACCGCTTTCATGAATCACATCGGTAACAGCTTTCAATCCGGATATATAGCTGTCGGCTGTTATGCCG
>WJIM01000144.1 GCA_014730285.1 Candidatus Zixiibacteriota bacterium | reverse complement strand
CGGTTATGCTGACAATCAACGAGCCGGGACCGACTATGGATACAGTCAGGGTCGAGTCTGTAAATGTTATTTCCTCGCCTACCGATCCGGTTGTATTTGATGTCGAGGTTTCGCTTTATAATATCGATTCGATAAGCGCAGGCTCTCTCGGATTCTACTATAATTCCGGCGATATCACTATTGACAGTGTATCTCTCGACGGCGGCGGCGCAGAGAATATGACAATCAATCAGAGTGATGCCAAGCCTGCAGATATGCTGGCAATAGTCGGCTTTGTGGGCTTCAGCCCGGCTGAATGGATACCTTCCGGAGACAGCCTGCTTGCCACCTTGTACTTTACTCTTGCGGCCAATGCTCCGGATCAGGTAATAAACATCGACTCCGGATTCTTCCCGCCTGCCGGACAGTTTATTCTGACCAACTCCAGCGGTACATCGGTAAGCCCCGCCTTTAAGGCCGGTACTATTACCGTTACCAGCGAAACTGAACCTCCGGCCCTGTCGGTAACCCCTAATTCACTTCTGTTCGAAGGTGAAGAGGGCGGAGTCAATAACGTTGTACAGAACATCTATATCGATAACACCGGCGGCGGTACGCTCGACTGGAATGTGTCTTACGATGCTGCCTGGCTGAGCGTCGATCCTGCATCAGGAACCGGACCCGATACTCTCGATGTCGAGGTTGATATAACAGGTCTGACCGCTGGAACATATGTGGATACGATCACGGTTACCGCCGATGGCGCGGACAATTCGCCCCAGTACGTGGTGGTAACTTTAGAAATCACCTCCCCTCCGCCGACTGGCATTGAAGGTATTGTCAAGGATTCCGAAAGCGGAGATCCTGTAGCCGATGCTACAGTTGAGCTCTATGACATGTATCCCGGAACTCCTCTGGCGACCACAATGACACAGCCTGACGGCATATTCGCATTTGTGGGACTTGAGGAGGGTGATTATGTCGTACGAGCCTACAAGGACGGCTATTATCCCAATAATCTCGAAGTCACATTGGCCAAAGAGGTATTCGAGCTTATGCTCGCACCTGCCCTTGATATAGTCGAGACCTACGAATGGGTCAATTTCTATTGTGACGATAACTATCTTAACAATGAATTGATCATGCCCGGTGATGTTATTGAAGCTTACGATCCGACAGGTGTGCCCTGCGGACAGTACTTCGTTAACGAAGCCGGATCATACGGTTTCATGCCGGTCTATCGCGATGATGAATACACAGAGGGTCCGAACGAAGACGAAGGCTGTGAGCCGGGTGATATGGTATCATTCACAATAAACGGATATCCGGCACAGACTTCCGAGGATGCGATCTGGACCGAGAACGGCGACAACTGGCAGATCTGCCTCGATGCTCAGTCAGTCGTGACCAAGTGCTTCGAGCTGGAAGAAGGCTGGCAGTTGATCAGCTGGAATGTCGATACTGAGATTGACGACATCGAAGTCCTGATCGGCGACATTAAGGATAATATCGATGTGATCCTGAGCTTCGAGACAGGCGCATTGACCTATGATCCCGATCTGCCGAATTTCAATACTCTGTTCGAGATGGATCATTTCCACGGCTACTGGTTCCGTATGCTCGAACCGGCCACCTTCTGCGTAACCGGTCCGCCGGTCGATCCGACCACGCCGATTGCTCTGGAAGCCGGCTGGAACCTGGCCTCGTATCTGCCCAATGAGCAGGACAGCGTAGAGCATGCCTTACAGTCTATCATGGATTATCTGCTGGTAGTCCTGGCATTCTATGATGGCGGTGTTTCCTACGATCCTGATCTGGCCGAGTTCAATACCCTGAACGTGATGATGCCGATGTTCGGTTACTGGATTAAGGTCACCGAAGACGTTATGCTGACATATCCGGGCGAAGCCGATCCGATGTTCGCCAAGGTCGTTCCGGATGCCTTCTCGACCAACAACAATCCGTTCGATATGACCGTGACCAACCGCTGGATCGACATGTTCGGCTCCGGTGTGACAGTCGACGGCGAAACCCTTCCTCAGGGTTCGGTCGTAGAAGCTGTTGATATGAACGGCAATCTCTGCGGCAGATATACTATCAGGCAGGACGGAATGTTCGGATTCATGCCGGTATACGGCGCCGAGAACGGCAGTGCTGACGGCCTCACGAAGGGCGATGAATTCCGTCTCAGAGTCGACGGCCAGGATACCGAAGAAACCTTCGCTTTCGGCGATGAAGGCGACAGGATTCTGGTTACCTCGCTGCATCTCAAGGGCGGCGGTTCAGGTACGGTTCCGACTCAGTACAGCCTGAACCAGAACTACCCGAACCCATTCAACCCCGAAACCACCATCTCCTTCGAGCTTCCGGCCGATTCGAAGGTTGAGCTCACGATTTACAATATCCTGGGTGAGAAAGTTTCCACCCTGGTTAACGAGTTCAAGCCTGCCGGAGCCTATGAGGTGATTTGGAACGGTACACGGGATGACGGTTCGACCGTATCATCGGGAATCTACTTCTATCGCCTGAACACCGGCGACTTCGTGAAGTCGATGAAGATGACGTTAATGAAATAAGCAAATAAGGATAGATTTGGGAGCAGCCCCGTCGGGGGCTGCCTCCCGAATGTGTATGGAGGCAAAATGAAGGCCTTATGTACTATGAAAAAGATAACTTTACTAAATGCGGTGCTTCTGCTATTTGCGATGACTGTGTCGCTTTCTGCCAGCGCAGATGATGTGCCGGATCCAACCGATAAATGGATCAGCGCCTATGGAGGCGAGTGTCTTCTCAACGGTCAGCCTCTGCCGGTTGGTGCGATAGTTCAGGCTTATGATCCTGACGGTGTCCTTTGCGGGAAGTTTATTGTCGACAGTTTGGGACATTACGGATTTATGTCTGTCTATAAGGATTATGCCGGTTCCGCTAAGGATGAAGGTGCGAATCAGGGCGATCCGATTACACTGGTAGTCAATGAGACCGTAACGGTTGAACTGGGCCCGGAATCTCCGGTTTGGAGCGAGAATGGCGATCCTTATAATGTCAATCTTTCCGCGACTCAGGATATTTCCATGGATCTTAGTACTCCCGGCGGGCAGTTCACATCACCGGGGCAGAAACTGGTATATCTGTTCCAGGTCGAGAATACCGGCTCGGGTATCGATTTGTACGATCTCGAGGCTGTCAGCGAGCACGGCTGGACAACCGAGATCGAATACGGAAATCCCTCCGAATATGCGGATGAAGGCGAGATTATCGATATTAAAGTGCGCGTAATCGTACCGAACGATATCTTTGCGTCGGTTATCGACTCGCTTTCTCTGACGGTTACCTCGAGAATGGACAATACGGTATCTCAGGTTGGCAAGACAATCTCCACCATCATTGTAACATCAGCCGAAGATGAAAATTCCTCGGTGATTCCGGATGCATTTTCGTTATCGCAGAATTATCCCAACCCCTTCAATCCCGAAACCGTCATAAGCTATTCGCTTGAGAAGGGTGGAAATGTCCATCTGCAGATCTACAATCTCCTGGGACAGTCGGCTGACGAACTGGTCAATGAATACCAGGACGCCGGCGAATATCGCGTTGTCTGGAATTCCCAGAATTCCGGACAGGCTCTGCCCAGCGGCGTGTATTTCTACAGGCTGACTGTGGATGAGCTGACATTGACTCGCAAGATGGTACTTATGAAGTAACCCTTGGCGAAAGACCAAAAAATTAGGCCCGTCTAAACAAGGCGGGCTTTTTTTATAATATCAGCTTTGATGATTTTCTAAGATGTTACCAGAAGAGTTATATATTTGCGGACCAGGTGGCCGAGGGTAACCGGTTCGAGGCGGTTGCCGATTCCCAGCAGGTTTTTTTCGTCCCAGGTAATAAATTCACCGGTGCGTGAAAGGCGTGCGAGGATAAAGGCTATTTCGTTAACCGCCTTATTCTTGACCATATCGATGCGTATAAATCCCCTTCCGGAATCGATAAAGCGGATTTCAAGCGAATGAAAGCTTGCCCCGCAATACTGATCTCCACGCCTGTCTTTGGTCAATGATATAAATTCGATTTTGCTGTCCGATAGCCCGTTGAACTTATCAAGGGATGCCTTGAGCATGGGAGTGATCTTATCCAGGAACTCCTTCGTGAGCTTCCTGCGGGTATTCTCGTTGCGGGTGCCGTTGGAAACGGCAGTTTCGGTACGTTCCTTGACCCGGTTAGCTTCTACCGCAAGTCGTTTTTCCCAATCATTTAACTGCATTGCTTAGCTCTTTTTGGATAAGCTTGAAATATCGGTGCTGACTATTGAGACTTTCGAATCGAAATAATCTTTCAATAGTTTGCTGACTTTGGTAAATGATAAATCAATTACGAATTTTGTCAATCTATTTTTTTTAGCCTGCTTGGCAAATCCAAAACCCTCATTATCCTCTTTTAATTCCAGGCCCCAGATAAAATATTCCGGTTTATGGCTGTTCCTGACCATCATCTGTTCCTTGCAATGATCCAGAGCATCTTCGACCTTGTCAGGCTGTTCCCGGCGTTCAATCTCATGACATTCATATAGTTCCTCTGAATGATCCATAACCCTGGAGGATATGCCGAGGATACCGGCAAAGCTCCTTCCGATATTCCTGCCCGGATCGAAATCATATCTGGAAGCTATTTGCTCCTCGAGCGGGGTATCATCATTCCGGTTCTTCACCACGCCGTTCCCTGTCGACTTTTACCTCGGATTCAAGCCGTTCCTTGATTTTCTCCGCTATCTGCTCGATCTGGAAATGATTCAGCCGTCTTCTCATAATATCCCTGGCTGGCAAAATATCACGGTTTCTGTTTTGCTCGATGAACTGGCTCAGCGATTCGGTTTGCTCCTGTCCGATAGAGGACATCCCCGCCCTCATGACCGAATCCTGAATATTCTGCATTTCTCTTGTCATCGACCGCGGGACGAAATCCTCCACGCCTTCCATGATCTGTTCTCCCAGGCTGCCCTCATCCTCGGGAAGAATCATATCCGGCGCGCTGTCCTCGAACGAATCCTGGGCCTCCGGCATTTCGACATTATCCATAAGCGGCGTATTGGTTATGCGCCCGACATTTTCCTGTACAGCCTGTGAGAAGCGATCCGCCCCGGAGGAGACAAGCGAGCTGAGGAAATTACCCCTTCTTTCCATTCCAAACATAGTATCAGATTCCGTTAGTAAAAGCGGTTAGAATTCACCCTTTGATTTCAGATAATCCTCGACAAATTCCTGGATTTTATCCTCCAGCTCCTGATCCATCATTTCGAAAGAGAATTTCTCGCGTATTTTTTCCCTTAATTCCTCGGCATATTGTTCCAGATGAGCCGGAAGTGTCAGCTCTATTGAGGAGATTTTGGGATTAAGCTGAACGTATTTTTCCGAAGACGATTGATTATCCATACAT
>WJIM01000143.1 GCA_014730285.1 Candidatus Zixiibacteriota bacterium | reverse complement strand
ATGACAGAAACGGCGAATTGCTCAACTGCTATGCATCCGATGATCATTTCTGGCGGCTCCCCACAGAGATCGACAGCATCTCACCCCTTCTGATTAAGACCGTGCTCAATACCGAGGATAAATGGTATCGTTATCATCCCGGCGTAAATCCGGTCTCGCTTCTCAAAGCCGCGGTTGACAATGTACAGGCCGGAAAAATAGTCAGGGGCGGATCGACAATTACGATGCAGATAGCGAGGATGATGGAGCCTAAACCGCGAAACATAGGCGGCAAACTGATAGAGATTTTTCGAGCTTTGCAACTGGAGATGCACTATTCCAAGGATGAACTTCTGGAAATCTATTTCAACCTCATCCCCTACGGCGGAAATATCGAGGGTGTGGGGGCCGCGGCTTATTTTTATTTCGGGAAGTCTCCCTCGGAGTTGACTGTTTCGGAATCAGCCATACTTGCTGGCATACCGTCCTCGCCTAATAACTATCGTCCCGATCGAAATCCGGAGAAATGCCGTAAAAGAAGAAACCGCATTCTTCGGCAGCTGAACATCAACGGAATTATTGATGAAGACAAGTATCATGACGCCCTCGAGGAGGAGATTCCGAAGCAACGAGGTGAACGCCCTGATTATGCACCTCATTTCAGCCAGAGCATGATGACTCGAATCGATTCAGAAATCGGCGATGGAAAAATCCGCTCCACTCTTGATCTTAAGATTCAGGCTTTATGTGAACGGCTGGCGGTTTCGTATGCCAATGTGCTGGCCGAAAAGGATATTCATAATCTGTCGATCGTCGTGATCGATAATAAAAGCGGCAGGCTTCTGGCAATGGTGGGTTCGCCGGATTTTAACGACAGAAAACATCAGGGGCAGATAAACGGCGCCTTTGCACCTCGCTCGCCGGGCTCGGCTTTGAAGCCGTTTGTTTATGCGCTCGGTTTCGAGAATGGAATGATTACGCCTTCCTCGAATCTGGATGATATTCCGGTCAGCTATGCCGGTTATTCGCCTGAAAATTATGATGAAAAATATAACGGAGTCGTGACAGTATCCGAAGCGCTGATCCGCTCGCTCAATGTCCCGGCTGTCAACCTGACTTCCGCCCTCGGTATAAAGAAGTTTTATCGATTCCTGCAGGACGGGGGTATTTCGACACTCGCTAAAAAATATAATGAGTACGGCCTGCCTCTGGTATTGGGAGCCTGCGAGGTTTCGCTTATCGATTTGGCCAATCTCTATGCCGCACTCGGCAGAAATGGTATTTATAGGCCGCTTATTATGCTTGATTGGAAAGTTACCACAAAAGCTGCTGATCTTTTATCCCCGGAAGCGAGTTATCTTGTTTGCCGGATTCTATCGAATCTGCAAAGGCCCAATTTGCCGTCATCATGGGAATTTACCCGCGACCTTCCCACGATTGCATGGAAAACCGGCACTTCTTACGGACGCAGAGATGCCTGGGCGATTGGCTATAATCCGCTTTTTACCGTAGGTGTCTGGGCGGGTAATTTTTCCGGCGAGGGCTCGCCCTGGCTGGTGGGAGCAGAATCGGCGGCGCCCTTGATGTTTTCGGTGTTCAATGAGATAATGCAGGGGCATGAGCATATTTGGTTCGAGATGCCGGAGGGCATCGGCAGGCGCAAGGTATGTGCGGTAAGCGGTATGCCGCCTAATTCACACTGCCCCAATACGGTAAATTCCTTTTATATTAAAGGTCTTACGAATATCGGCAAATGCACAATTCATAAGAGCATCATTGTGGACAGAAATTCCGGCTACGAGCTCTGCCGTGCCTGCCTGCATTTGGGGAAACCGGATACGCTTATAGTTGAGGATTGGCCGGTTAGACTTTCCGGATGGCTGTCGAACCACAGCGGTGTAACGCATCTCCCGAAACATCATCCCGGATGTACCGGTATTTTCGCAGACGGTCCGCCGCAGATAATCTCTCCGGAAGATGGAACACACTTCGAGATCAGCAAATCAATACCATCGGAATATCAGAAGATCATGTTCGAAGCCTCCTCCGGTTTGCGAAACAGAAAGCTTTATTGGTTTCTGGATGACCGGCTTTTCGGATCATGCGGTGTGGATGCGAAGATGTTTTATGAACCGAGCAGGGGAAGCCATACACTCATGTGTGTCGACGATCTGGGCAGATCGACCAAGATCAATTTCACGGTGAGGTGAGGGTCAGGTGATTGAAGCGCGAGAGGAGGCTGCGCTCTCTTTTTTCAGGGGCAGTTTTGCGATGAATTGCACGCCGTCCTCAAATCCCGTTGCGGGAGAAACAAGCTCCATACTTCCGCCGTGGGCATCAACAGCCATTTTACAGAACGCGAGTCCCAGTCCCACACCACCCCGTGAAAGCGCCGGGCGATCATCCAGTTGGGCGAATTTATTGAAAATTACGGCCTGATACTCCGGATCTATGCTTTCGCCGTGATTGGTAACGGAGTAGTTGAATTCTCGTGAATTACTCTCCCATTCAATTTTTATAACAGAATTCTCAGGTGAAAACTTTATCGCATTGACGAGCATATTCTGGATGACACGGTTCATGAGGTTCTGATCACAACGGCAAATCAAGTCACGCGGCCCTTGCAGCTCTACTTTCAGGCTGCTTTGTATAATATTGGCATTTTGTACATCTATGTTATGCTGAATCAGGGAGGGTATGTGTACCGGTTCGGGATTGAGAGTCAATGTTCCCGACTCAAGCTTTTCGATCCCCAGCAGATTATCTATCAATCCTGACACATCATGTGCTGAGGATAGTGCATTCTGAAGATACTCCCTGACTTTTGAGGATATCGAATCAGAATTCATGGAAAGGTCCAGATAGCCCATGATTCCGGTCATCGGCCCGCGCAGATCATGGACGATCATGCGGGTCAAATCGTTCTTGAAGCGATTGATATGTTTCACCTTATCGCTTAACTGCTTATTGCGAAGAAATCCCTTGATCCGAGCTAAAATAGCGGTAGCATTCACCGGTTTTGTTATAAAATCATCGGCTCCTGAATCAACGGCTCTAACATAATCGTCCACTTCATTCAGTGAGGTAATCATTAAGATGGGAATATCATTGGTTTTATCCGAGTCCTTTAGTTTCCTGCAAACCGAAAAACCATCCATCCCCGGCATCATAATATCGAGGAGAATTATATCCGGGGGATTCTCCTTTGCAAGTTCCAGGGCTTTCATGCCGTCAACAGCCTCAAAAACGTCGTGGCCGGTGGAGGCAAGAATTCCTTTCAACAGCTTGCGGTTAAATTCCTCGTCGTCAACAATCAGAATTTTCGACTTAGCTTTGTCAGCGTCGTTCGACATATTATAATAACCCCTTTTCCCCCAATAATCGAAGACTTTACTGTTGCTTATATCGTCACGGTATGTATTTGGATTAAGCCGATTTTTTAAAATCGTTTCAGGCGATAATTGTATCTGCGGATTTATTTCTTTTTCTCGGAAGCATAAAAGAAAATCTGGAACCTTTGCCTTCCTCACTCTCCACCCATATCCTGCCGCCTAACAGCTCAACGAAACTCTTGCACAGTGCGAGCCCCAGACCGGTACCACGAAATTTTCGTGTATACGATCCTTCAACCTGTTTGAATTCCTCGAATATAAGTTTCTGATTTTCAGCGCTTATGCCGATCCCGGTATCCCAAACCGATATGCCGACATTATCACCGCGTTCCCACACATCAATTCCGATTTTTCCGCCTTCGGATGTGAACTTGATTGCATTCGACAGCAGGTTATAAACAATCTGGCGCACTTTCTGTTCATCGCCCCAAACATAACCCGCATCTTCCAGATTCGATTCAAGCTCCAGTTTCTTTTTGATTACCATGCTCTTTACCGTATCGATACTTCGTGCAAGCAGCCCGCCCAGGTCAACCTTTTCATTTTTCACCTCTACTCTGCCTGCTTCGATTTTCGCCAGATCAAGCAGATCATTGATCATTTCCATGAGGTTAAGACCGCTCTGAGAGATGATTTCGAGATATTCCTTTTGAGTATCATTAATTTCTCCCACGGTACCATTCCATAACAGATCCGCAAAACCTATAATGGAATTCAAGGGGGTGCGTAATTCATGGCTCATATTTGCCAGAAATGTGCTTTTAGCCTTATTCGCTGCTTCCGCTGCCTTGGTGGTTGATTCAAGCTGCTCTTCCAGATGACGGCGCTCGGTAACATCGACCAAATTTGCAAAAGAACCAATAAAGCTTCCGCGTGAGTCAAATTGAGGTGATACGGAAACCAAAATGGACTTTTCATTCTGTTTGCATGTTTGAATTTGAATCTCATACTGGGATGATTTGTTTTTTCTTCTAAGTTCGGATTGGATATGTATGAAGTCCTGAAGTTCCTCAGGAATGAAATCAAGAATGCTCCTGCCGATTAAATCCTGAGAAGAGTCAAACTCGAATATTCTGGCAAATGCGGGATTGCAGAGCCTGATTATCTCTTTATCATCTACGAATCCCAAGCCCTCGATTACAGCATTGAATAATTCCTGATATCTGCTTTCCGATTCGCGCAAAGCCTGGATGGATTTTTTCCGCTCAAGCGCGCTGGTAATAATCTCGCCCAGCGTTCTCAGAAGCCCGATCGTATAAGGATCCCAGGTTTTCTTCTTGCGAATCATTCCAAATATCAACGCTCCCTTTAGCCGTCCTCCGTAGATCATCGGGACGCTAAGAAGAGACTTAACACCTAAGTCATGCAGTCTGGCTTTTTGTCTTTCCGCCTCCTGAGGGAGATTGTTGATATCGTCTATCTGAATATTTTTTGACGCTGCCAGGATTTCGTACCACCATATCTTTTCGCTAAATGTAATATTCCTGATACCTGCAATCCGGGAATCGATACCTGAAGAACACCATTCATGAGGAATGCTCATGGATCGGCGATCGCTTCCAATGAGCATAATGAAGCACCAGTTTATTCTCAGAAAATGGCCGATAATTTCCAGGCCATAATGAATTTCGCGGTCGATCTGTTCCAGATCGAGATTTATGAAACGAGAGGAAATCGTGGAAACGAGCCTTTCGAATTCCAGCCTCTGTTCCAATTCACCCCCGGCCGTTTTTCGCTCAGTAATATCGTGAAGGTTGCCCACAATCCCTGATATATTCTGCATATCATCGATAACCGGCCGGGCGCATAATTCCAGATGATGATAGTCACCATCGCTGCCGAGAATCCGTACCTCATAACCGCAGCGCTCTATATCGGAGTTGATAAGCCGATCACATTGAGCGTGGAAAAAGGCTCTTTCCTCGGGATGAATAAACTCGAACATTTTGTGGCCCAGGGAATCCTCGAGTTGCCAGCCGGAGATCTCTGTCCAGGCAGGATTCAAATAAATAAGTTCGCCGCTGGCGTTAACCTGAAATACGATCTCCCTGAGATTTTCTAAAACCGATCGGTAGTTCTGAATGCTGTTGAATGTATTGTAATCAGTGTCTTTCATAGATTATTACTGACAAAAAGCCCGGCTGTTTCAGATTTCATGCTCCCTCATTATCAATGACGATATTTTCTTTATCGGAAAAATGGAGCCCGGCTTCAACTGTATTGAATCAAAAACTTAATGGGCCGGAAATCGATTCAGCCTTTTTCACCCGGCCGGTGTGCGCTGGCAGCGCTGATCATCTCGACGAGCTTGGAAATTGAATCTCCCTTGGTAATATATCCAAAGGCATTCTTTTCGTCCATTAAATGGCTTTCATAATATTCACCGGGATGACCTGTATGAAAGATAATCGGTATGGAGGGATTAATCTCAAAAACCTCGCGGGAAGCGGTTATGCCCGAAATATCCGGCAGCCTGATATCCATTAGAATGCAGCTTATTTGACTATTTTCCTTAACATATTCTATGGATTCCTGTCCGGTTTTAGCACAAAGGATGGTAAACTCATCGGCTAGAATCGCCTGCAACGTCTGCAGCATCAAATTATTATCATCAACGATAAGAACGGTCTTCTTACCGGATGCGATATTTTCTCCCCCCTGGTTCTGATCGGGCAAGCTCATATATACTATACTTACAGAAAAGATTCGTAAGACTATTTCGTAAAGGTTCCGGGATTAATATACATCGGTCAGCCGGGATTTCAAGAATAAACTTTGTTTATT
>WJIM01000142.1 GCA_014730285.1 Candidatus Zixiibacteriota bacterium | reverse complement strand
GCTTCCGGCGGTGATCCGGAGGCCTTGGGATTGGCCGCCCGGCCGCCGTGATTCAGATGAGCGATGGCTTTGGAACCGCTTTCATGAATCACATCGGTAACAGCTTTCAATCCGGATATATAGCTGTCGGCTGTTATGCCGAGTTGTTTGGGATGTTCCCGGCCGCACAGGTCAACATAGAGAGGCTCCAGTATCAAAGCGCCGGTTCCTCCCTGTGCACGCGGCTTATAAAAGGCTACATGTTTTTCATTGGCTTCCCCCGAGGGACTTCCAAGTCCTGTCTTAAGCGGAGCCATAATCAGCCTGTTGGGAATTTCGGCTGTGCCTATTTTCATTGGTGAAAATGTGTCCACCAGACCTCTCCTGTTTTTAGTCAATCAGCCAAAGCCGAAAGGCTTCCCTAACTTATAATAATCTTTAGCCGATCAGATTTCAATCAATTATTTTATCTACTCGACCGGGCTGCAATTATCAGAAATTGCGCGGCAGGCTAAATGGCAGATAATTCAATTTCATTAAGGGGGAGCCTGCCGCGCACTCAGCGAGGGTTAGAAACCCTTATCATGTTTATTGCAATTGTGGCCCCCTGCCTCTTTGAATCCGGGCTCATCACAAAGATTTCCGGAGGTGGTCAGTTCTCCTTTGAGATACGCCAGGGCAACATCCCTCGGGCTTTGCGAGGGAGCCCCGCAAATGACTTCAATGCCCTTTAGATTGAACATGCCCACGGCGCGATGCCCCATACCTCCGGCAATCACAGTGTTGCAGCCGGTTTCAGCGAGCCATTGAGGCAAAAGACCGGGTTGATGAGGAGGTGCAGAGACCATCTCGATTTTTATAATCTTCTTATCTTCCGGATCCGCTTCAATAAGCGCAAATTCGGTACAATGCCCAAAATGGGGGCTTAAGACCCCCTGATCTACAGGTATTGCGATTTTCAACAAGTTTGCTCCTTTCGGATTGCTACTTTCGGGTCATTTTCTCCCCGCATTTGGGGCATTTTATATCATAACATGGTACTCCTCGTTCATGCGGCGCGGTTTCCCCGCAATTGGGACAGACACAATCGCCGCCGGGTCCCTGACCACGGCCGCCCATGCGTCCGCGACCGCCCTGGCCACGACCTTGTCCGCGTCCCTGGCCACCGCCAGAGCCGCCCCCCTGGCCTCCGCCCTGACCGCGGCCCCCACCGCCGCCGCCAAATCCATTTGAAGACATCATAAAATCACCATCTTTCTTTTCCGGTTCAAGATTTATGTATCATCCCGATATTTATTCATATTTCTTTGTACTCTGTATCTTCTTCTCCTGCCTCGTCCACGGCCTCTTCCGCGGCATCCCGGCAGACGAAGTTCGTCATTATCGAGTGCGCCTCGTGAAAATGCCGCCAGAATCAATTCCACATTTCCGCATATCCATGGATATACCTTGATATTCATTGCCCGAAGTTGAGTTTCCAGTTGGGCGGAAATAGCGCCGCAGATAAGTACATCAGCCTCCTGGCTTTCCAACATAACCGTAACTTCATGTGGATTTTGTCCGCTCAAATCCAGAATCTGCCGTTTGCCACGCTCGGATTCATCAAAATCGACAAGCATAATCTTTCGCGAAGTATCCATAACCGGCGATACACGGCCATTCCATATGGGTATTGCAACTCTCATAACTATTAGATATAGAGCAGTCTTGATGCCAAAATGGGAGATAACTTAATTGCAACCAGTTAATATACTGACATATAATAAATTACAAAGAAACATTTTCTCTGTCAGTGTTGCATAATTATGGTGAGTTATTGCAATAATGCAAATCTTGCAGATCAAGGCTATTGCATAACCGCAATGTCTATTCCGGCGCTTCCACGCCGAGTTTTTTCATCTTGCGCCAGAGTGTGGTTTTGTGGATGCCCAGTTGTTCGGCGGTCTTGGTGCGGTTCCAGTTGTTTTTTCGAAGAGCTTCTTTGAGATAAGCGGCTTCCATATCCTCGAGGGAATTGGAGATAATTTCCCTTTTTTTGTCTTTGGGACGGATATTGTCCGGCAGGCAGTCGAGATTGATTACAGTTCCCTTGCAGAGCACAAAGGCATGTTCGATAATATTTTCGAGCTCGCGGATATTACCGGGATAATCATAATTCATCAAAACCGCCATAACATCAGGAGAGACCTCGGTAATAAGCTTACCCTTAAGGTTATTGAATCGATTCATGAAATGATTTACCAGAAGGGGGATATCCTCTTTGCGTTCGCGCAAAGGCGGCAGTTTGATGGTTATGACATTGATTCGATAGTAAAGATCCTGGCGGAATTTTTCGGTATTGACAAGTTTGCCGAGGTTTCGGTTCGAGGCGGCAATGATCCGTACATTGGCCCTCACGCTCGCGGTTCCGCCCAACGGCTCGTAGACTTTTTCCTGAATCACGCGCAGGAGTTTGACCTGAAGGGAGGGGGAGGTATCCGCGATCTCGTCCAGAAAGATCGTACCGCCCTCGGCCACAGCGAAACGTCCCGGCTTATCTTTGCGGGCATCGGTGAACGCTCCCGCTTTGTGACCGAAAAGCTCCGATTCAAGCAGTGAATCCGGGAGAGCCCCGCAGTTAATGGTAACGATCGGCTGATCGCTCCGGCCGGAGAGATTATGTATTGCGCGCGCGATCAGTTCCTTACCGGTGCCGGAATCTCCCTCGATCAAAACCGTGCTGTCGGACTCGGCGATGCTGGGCAGGATATCGAAAATTTTGAGCATCTCGCTGTTCTTGCTGATGATATCCTGAAAGGAGTATTTCTTTTCCAGTTCACGCTTGAGTTCCTCGATTGCGCTTAAGTCGCGGAAGGTCTCCACTCCGCCGATTATCTCGCCGTCTTTATTACGCAGAACCGCAGCAGAGATACTGATCGGTATCTTTTGGCCGGAAGCATCGATAATAAACACCGCTTTATTCACGACCGGCTCACCGGTCTTGAAAGTCTCGCGCAGGGCGCAGCTCGACTCGCAGATGGAAGCGCGGAAAACATCACAACATTGCTGGCCGATTGCCTCCTCACGAGGGATCGAGGTAATCTGCTCGGCGGCTTTATTGAATGAGGTGATCTTCCAGTCTTTGTCGATAGTGAAGACACCATCGGCAATCGAATCTAAAATTACCTCTTTGCTTTCGTCCTTATTCTTTCCGTCAGACATAATATTACCAAATCGTGTTTATTACGGACATATATCTCAACATATATATACGTGATAAAGCCGGGTGTCAAAAGACAATAATCCAATTACTTTTACAGCAAGCTAACCCTATATCAAAATCATGCTTGCCTTTAAGGGGTGTTTTCATATCTTTGTTTTTCCTGAAACCGATTGAACACAGAAGCAGGACTATAAAAATGGCCAAATCACCCGGCAAAACATTTCTCCTCTGGTTCATAGCTGTGATTCTTACGATAGCCTCGGCGGCATATCAGCGTCTAACCGGCCCGACATACCCGGTGGGCGGATCGGTTGAGATCGACGGCGCTGAAATCGACTACGAGTTACTCAGAACACACTATACTACCGATGATGCGGTGATGAAGATTCCGCTTAATGGCGCTGATGTAACCGGCGAAATCAGATGGCGGCGGTACAAAAGTCATGATCCCTGGTTTACTGATACGCTCCCCCAAAAAGCAGACACATTGGTAGTATCTATACCCAAACAACCCTCGGCCGGCAAGGTTATGTACCAGCTTACTCTTATCGATAATGCGGGTAGTCGTTATGAGCTTTCCGAGGAGCCGGTAATAATACGTTTTAAGGATCATGTGCCGGTTTATGTCCTGATACCGCATATAATCGCCATGTTCGGGGCGATGCTTTTGTCTACCCGAACCGGGCTGGAGGCAGTTTCTCGCAATCAAAAAACCTACCGCCTGACGCTATGGACAATCGGCTTTATGTTTGTCGGGGGGTTGATTCTGGGACCGATCGTGCAGAAGTTTGCATTTGGTGCATATTGGACAGGATGGCCGCTTGGAGGTGATCTGACCGACACCAAGACCGCCTTCGCGCTATTATTCTGGCTGATAGCGTTATGGCGGCTGGGTAAAAAGAGCGGAGGACGAACCTGGGTTGTTGTCGCGTCAGTTGTTACGCTTGTTATCTTTTTAATTCCGCACAGTGTTCTCGGTTCGGAAATCGATTACACTAAGATTGAATAAACATTCACAAGCCCAACAAAAAAAAGCGCCTCGATCTCGAGGCGCCTTTTTATTTCAAATATATAGCTTACTACTTTTCTTCTTTTTCCGGAAGAGCGTGAATGCCATTTTCTTTCATCTTCTCATAGTCAAACTTCTCTGGCATATCGGCATGGAATTTCTCCGGAGCCAGTTCTTTATTATGGCAGTTCAGACAGGTCTCTTCGTCGGGTATGAGCAAACCGTGCTCGATAGAAAGCTCTCTGCTTTTCATAATCTTCATGCTCTTGTATTCGCTTCCGGGTCCATGGCAGGCTTCGCACTG
>WJIM01000141.1 GCA_014730285.1 Candidatus Zixiibacteriota bacterium | reverse complement strand
TAGATCGGAACTCCGGCTTCATAAGCTGAGGTTATGATGCCGTCAGCTTCCTTGATGCGGTTCAAATATTTACCCCAGAGGTAAAAGAATTCGCGGGTTGTATAAGCCCGCGAGAGATCGAGATTTTTATGTGCCCAGTCGTCTATCATCTGTTCGAGACGTCGAAATTCATTCTCGTTGGCATAGGTATCATAAATTCTGTCGACCTTTTTCTCATAAAGCTCTGTGTCGTTTACATGATGGCTGCCGATATAATGGTAATTACCCAGTGATTCGTGAGCATCGTGGAAAAGATTGGCACCTGTGGATACAAGGCAGTCGATGAAACGGTTTTTTATCAGGTATACGACAATCTCCCGCATTCCTGCCGGAACCAGAGCGCCGGAGAGTCCCAAAAAGATCAGCGTATCCTCGCGCAGCATATTTTTCCAGACCGCAAAAGCCTGAGCCAGGGTCCGTCCCTGAAATGAAATATTTTTCATATTGCTCAAGAGCGAGGCTACATTGGATGATTTATCGATTTGAAATGGTGTGGTTGGCTTCGAGAGAAAGTCCTTCAAAATTATTACTCCTGACAAAACTGTGATTAAGAAGTTACATTATTAAAATAGCCGCAGCCACAACTGTGGTCCAGAGGCCTTCCTTATGGCCCTTGGCCGATTGAGTAATGTTGCGGGTGCGGATAATTTTGCCCTGAACTTTCCATATCTCCTTATTTTCGTCCCAGCTTTTATCCAGGTTGATTTCCAGCCCCAATGTTGTAGCGAGCATGTCCACCGCCATATCCTCGACGTATTCGCCGGCATGATGTCCGGTCCAGCCATAGGCATGATGCTCGGAAAGATAGCCGTACTGCTTGCGGTCCTGTGGTATTGCAATTCCCACCGAGGCTGAAATCAGGCGGTTGGGTTCATTGGTGGCGTTTTTGCTCATGACGGTAAATACTATTTGACCGGGGCTGAGGAGTTTGAGACCTTCTTTTTTGGTAATAATCTTGGCCCGAGGGGGAAATATGGAAGAAACAGCCACCAGATTATACTTTGCGATACTGGCATTTCTCAAGGCCAGCTCGAACGAGTTCAGTTTCTCCCTGTGAATTCCCACGCCCTTTGTTAAGAACAGCTTCCTGGGAGTCATAGCATCCATCTTAATCCCTCCAAATTCGTAAACGGAAAATATGGTTTTTGCGGGGAAAATTCAACAGCTAATTGAGGTAATTCGAGAAACTTATCACTTGCAATTTGGGCGGAAATTCTTAAATTTCCGTCTAAATTAAAAACGCTTGACCGCGATTAAATAGCTAATTTGAACCCGTCGAGGACGTTATGATTACTGTAAAAGCATTCCGTGGACTAAGACCAAAAGAGGAAAAAGCATCAAAAATCGCCTCCCCGCCTTATGACGTTCTGTCTTCAGAGGAGGCGCGTGAAATGGCACGAGAGAATCCGATATCTTTTTTGCATGTAAACAAACCGGAAATAGACCTGCCCGAGGATACCGACCCGTATTCTGATATCGTCTATGAGACAGGACGCAAAAACCTGCAGAAATTTATCGATGAGGGACATCTGGTTCAGGATCAGAAGGAATCGATTTACATATACAGGCAGACCTGGAAAGGACATGTCCAAACCGGCTACTTTGTTTTGTCTTCCGTAGAGGATTATGATGAGGGGCGCGTCAAGAAACATGAATTCACTCGTCCCCAGAAAGAGGCCGACCGCACGAAGCTTATAGATGTTATGAATGCGCAGGTGGGGCCGGTCTTCCTGCTTTATAAGGATGAACCTGCTCTGAATAATCTTCTGGAGGAGGCCGCCAGAGCCGAACCCTCGGTTGATTTCATCTCTCCTGATGAGGTCAGGCATCAACTCTGGGTGATCGATGATGCGGATATGACAGGCCGAATTGTGAGTGGTTTTGAGAAACTTGAAGCCACGTATGTAGCCGATGGCCATCATCGCAGCGCCTCGGCCAGTAATGTCCGCAAAATCAGGAAGGAAAAGAATCCGAATCATACCGGAGATGAGCCGTATAATTTCTTCCTCTCGGTAATATTCCCCAAAAGCCATTTGAAAATCCTGCCCTATAATCGTGTTTTGACCGATTTAAACGACCTGAGCAAGGATCAGTTTCTGGATAAAGTCAAAGAGAAGTTCGATCTCCAGAAGGCCGAGGGTGCATTCGAGGTTGCCGATGAGCATGAGTTCGGCATGTATCTGGACGGCGACTGGTATATGTTGACCCCCAGAACCGGAAGCTACAATGCCGGCGATCCGATAGAGGGGCTGGATGTTAATATTTTGATGAAAAACCTGCTGGAGCCTGTGCTGGATATCGGCAATCCGCGAATCGACCCGAGGATCGATTTTGTGGGCGGAATCAGGGGTAATAAGGAGCTTAAAAGACTGGTCGATTCGGGCAAATTCGCGGTAGCCTTTGCGCTCTATCCGACCTCGGTCGAAAACCTTATCAGCGTGGCCGATGCGGGGGAGGTTATGCCGCCCAAGTCGACCTGGTTCGAGCCCAAGCTCCGGAGCGGTATGGTTTCGCATTTACTTTGATAGACTTAGATGATTTGTGATAAAAAAGGAGTGAAGCCGTGAAAATTTTGATTTCCGATGCTTTCGATCCGGGGCTGCCGGATAAGCTCAAGAAGTTCGGTGAGGTTACGGATGACAAGTCCCAGGTTGCCGATTGTGAAGTCGTACTTGTTAGAAGCAAGACCAAATGTACCAAAGAATATATCGATTCCGCACCCAAGCTGAAGTTAATTATCAGGGGAGGTGTGGGACTTGATAATATCGACCGGCCGTATGCGGCGGAAAAAGGCATCAAGGTATTCAATACCGCCGCGGCATCTTCAATTGCGGTGGCCGAGCTGGCCTTTGCCCTGATGATCGCACTTCCCAATCATATCGTGAAGGGACATGAGTCCATGGTAAAGGGTGAATGGATCAAAAAGCAGCTCAAGAGAACCGAGCTCTACCAGAAGACGCTGGGAATATTCGGCTGCGGACGGATAGGCACCGAGATTGCCAAACGCGCCGGGGCTTTCGGAATGAAGGTGGTCGGCTACGATCCCTTCCTGAACAGCCACGACACGATTGAAATCATAAACGATCTGGATGCTATGCTTCCGCAATGCGACTACATCTCGCTCAATACTCCGCTTACCGATGAAACTGCGGGTATGATTAACAAAGATGTGATAGCGAAAATGAAGGACGGAGTTTATATCGTTAACAGCGGACGAGGCAAAGTTGTGGTTGAAGAAGATGTGGCCGAGGCTCTGGAATCGGGTAAGATCGCCGGATACGGCAATGATGTCTGGTATTCCGATCCGCCCGAATCGACTCCGTTGGCCAAGGCTCCCAATACGACCTTAACCCCGCATATCGGGGCCTCGACCAAAGAGAATCTCCTTCGTATCGGCGATATTATAGAAGAGTTGATTGGCCAATATGTCGACGGAAATTTGGATTAATATCATAAATGAGAGGTGAATAAAATGGCTGATAGAATTTATAATTTCAATCCGGGCCCGGCGACCCTGCCATTACCGGCTTTGGAGAAAGCCAGGGAAGAGTTCTTGGATTACCAGAACACCGGTATGTCGATAATCGAGACCTCGCATCGCTCCCCCGAATTCGAGGGAGTGCTGGGGGAAGCCAAGACGCTGATTAAAAACCTGCTGAAAGTTCCGGACGATTATCACATCCTCTTTCTGGGCGGCGGCGCCAGCTTGCAGTTCGCGATGATTGCAATGAATTTCATTCCCGAGGCCGGTTCCGCCGATTATATCAACACCGGCACCTGGTCGACCAAAGCTATCAAAGAGGCAGGTATCGTGGCTCGACATAATGTTGCGGCGAGTTCGGAAGACAAGAATTACTGTTATATCCCGGAATCTTTCAACTTCGATCCCGATGCCGCTTATGTGCATCTTACCACTAACAATACGATCAAGGGTACGCAGTGGCATGAATTCCCGGATACCGCAGGGAAGCCGTTGGTTGCGGATATGTCTTCGGATATTATGTCCCGGACGCTGGATGTCTCCAAATTCGCTATGATTTATGCCGGCGCACAGAAAAACCTGGGACCGTCGGGTGTTACGGTCATAATTCTGCAGGATGAGTTCGCCAAGACTGCACGCGAGGGTCTTCCGACAATGCTGACTTATGATACTCATATCAAGAAGAATTCGCTTTTCAACACGCCCCCGGTATTTCCGATTTATATGGTCAAGCTGGTTATGGAATGGGTGAAGGATCAGGGCGGCCTGGAGAAGGTCGATGAGATGAATCGTAAGAAAGCTGAAATTATTTACAATGCTATGGATGAAAGCGGCGGTTATTACAAGGGTACTGCCGAGAAAAAAGACCGCTCGATTATGAACCTGACCATGCGTATGGCGGATGAAGATTTGGAGAAGAAATTCATCGCCGAGAGTAAGGAAAAAGGCCTGCACGGTCTCAAAGGACATCGTTCGGTAGGCGGAATCCGGGCCTCGATGTATAACGCCTTCCCGCTCGAGGGCGCCGAGAAACTGGTCGAATTTATGAAGGAATTCAAGAAGAATAATTAGGCAGTGTGGCTAATAAAAAAAGCCGGATTTTTATCCGGCTTTTTTTATTATGCGTTCACGGAATATGCTTCTACGGCACGCTTGAATTTCAAATCCTCGATTATCAAATGATCGTCGACCCATTTCTTTAAAAACGAGATTAATTCATAAACAGTAACCTCTTTATCCCCTTTCAATCTCATCAGAATTTGAGAAACCTGCTTTATGAATTCCTGGTGCCTGGCTTTATGTCTCTCATAATCAATGTATTTATACTTTCGCATCAATTCCTCTTCGCGCGGAAAGTGATGTCTGGCATAATCCACAAGCTCCTTGAGCACGTCTGCGATCGCCTGACTGCCGTTGCGGTTCGGGATAGAATCCTGTAAGATGCTGATCAATTCGACCAGCCGGAAATTATCCTGGCCCAGATGTTCGACCGAATGCAATTTTCGGGTATACTTTGTCATTCGGAATCCTCGTTTTCGCTAAAGTACCTGCTCAAAATTATGAATGGATTTCCTGATGAAACCTCATCCTATCTATATTTATCGTCAGGGATAGATCGAAATCTGAAAACAATTAATACAGGGGAATTTTCTGTTGGGATTTTGAATACCAATGATAAGGTGTTATACACTAACCATTTGCGAAATAGAACTCTGAAAGCATGTGCAAAAAAAGTATATTGGGTGTGCCAAAGCTAACTCGTGCGGCCAGCTGTGTTATCGGGTACCCTCAATTTTCTGAGGTAATATACGATCGGTATTATAATGACGAAGATAGTCGGAAATATAATATACCATAACTCAAGTTCTGAAGAGCCTCTGATATTAATATCGTAGGTGTATTTCAGGCCGTAGATTAAAATCAAATTTATCACCCCCAAAATCATAGCCAGCATTCTGTTTGTGATTTCAACAAATCTCTCCCGATTCTTTTCGGCCAGCCAGTATTCTTTGTGAGGAGCGTTAATCATGCTGTCGGGCATAACTTTAAACAGCCAGCTCGAAATTGGGAGCCAGATATTGCAGAGTATGATTGCCGCAGTCATAAGAATTAAGAATGTGCTTTTATCCGACCAGTTGTCCGGATTGCCGGAAAAATCGAAATGCACGGCCATACGATCCGGCAGTTCCGGATAATAAAAGCCCATTTGAAGGGCAATCACGATCAGGGTGAATACCCAGAATATTTTCCAGAAATTCGGCATTGTATACAAATTACAGCTAAATCATGCTCAAATTCAAATGAATTTATCTGCTTTTTAATGTCTGAGTATCCAATTATCTGAAAATGTTAGCATTGTGTTAGCAGGATGTTAGATTATTGTTGCCATTAGCATGTGAAATTTTTATCATACGGCAATGATTATTATGAAGAAGGTCAGGGATTAGTAAATACAATGTCCTCAAGAACTTACATCAAAATCCTTGGGCTCCTGTTTTTTATTTACCTCTTCATGTTATCAATAACATTAATGGGGGCCTCGTTCAAGCTTCTGGGGCATGGCTTTGCCGAGGAGCTTGTCAATTCCGTTTCCAATCCATTTACGGCCCTTTTGATCGGCATACTTGCAACAAGCATCATACAGAGCAGTTCGGCTACAAGCTCGATCGTTGTCGGCCTGGTTGGCGGGCTGGGTATTGCAAGCGCTCAGGCCGGGGCCGAGGGCGCTATGATTCCGGCTTTGACTATAGAAAACGCCATCCCGATTATTATGGGTGCCAATATCGGGACTTCGGTTACCAATACTCTTGTTTCGTTGGGGCATATATCCCATAGAACTGAATTTGGAAGAGCATTTTCCGCTGCAATTGTTCATGACAGTTTCAACCTTATAGCTGTGATTATTTTTCTTCCTGTTCAAATTGCCACCAACTTCCTTGGGGTGGTTGCCTCAAAGGCCTCTGGCATATTTTCCGCGGTAGGCGGTTTGAAATTCGCATCTCCGATAAAATTGATTACCAAGCCAATCGTTGAATTAATTCATAATTCGCCTCTGGGAATTGGCTGGCTTGATATTATCATAGCACTCATCTTACTTTTTATAGCTCTCAATAGAATAGTAAAGATACTTAAGTCGATGGTTCTTTCTCGTATTGAGGTCTTTTTTGACACATATATATTTAAAACCGCAATAAGATCACTAATTCTGGGTTTAGTCCTGACAGCGCTTGTGCAATCATCCTCTATAACTACATCCCTGATTATCCCGCTTGCAGGGGCGGGAATTTTAACAATTAATCAGATTTTCCCTTATACATTGGGCGCGAATGTGGGTACAACCGTAACTGCACTATTGGCGGCCCTGGCAATCGGAAGGCCAGAGGCGATTACCATAGCTCTGGCGCATGTTTTATTTAACCTGTTTGGGATTATAGTAATTTGGCCGATAAGGTTTATACCGATTAAATTAGCACAGTGGTTTTCTTTGCTGGCTATGAAAAAAAGGATTATTCCGATCTTGTTTGTTGGAGTAATATTTTTTATAATTCCTTTACTCCTAGTATTTTTGACGAGGTAGTTATGTTAAAACGCTTGAAAGAATATTTTTCGAAAGAATCCCTGCTGAAGCAGTCCTACGATGAGACGGAAAAAACGCTTAATATCTGCAGAGAAATGTTCGATGAAACCGTACGATCTTTACGTTATTCCGACACGGCGGATTTAAAGATTGATATTTATGAGAAGGATCAGCAGATAAATAAGTATCAGCAGGAAATTCGGCGAAAAATGATGACACATCTGGCGGTCTCACCCAAAAAGGAAATTCATACTGCTCTGGTGCTGATCAGCATCGTAATAGATGTTGAGCGGATTGGGGATTATACCAAAAATATCGAAGATCTGGCCAAAAATCATCCCAAAAAGCTGAAGGTTGGAAAATATGAAGAGACGTTAAAAAGGCTTGAGGAAGAGGTCGAGGCCAAGTTCAAATCGGTTACATCGGCATTTTCTTCATACGATATGCAGGCGGCGCGGGATGTTATGAGTGAGCACAGATCAATCACCAAGCAATGCGATATTATATTAAACGAATTGGTTTCAGAGCCGTATACGGAAATCGCTTCCAATGATGTTGTGGCTCTGGGGCTTTTTGTGCGGTACCTGAAAAGGGTCTCGGCGCATCTGACCAATATCGTATCATCAATAGTCAATCCGTTCGATAAAATTGGCTTTAAACCTGAAGAGGAAGAATCGAAAAATAATTCTGATTAATTAGTGCGGCCTTCAGGAATTAGCCGCGTATCGCTATGTATGTGATATATCCAACATAGACAAGCAAAAGAGCGAAGCCCTCGATACGGCTCAGGCGTCTGCCGGTATAAAACATTGGCAGAAGAAGTATGGTGAGTCCCAGCATAACCCCCATATCCAGAAGAATCGACATATCCGGTTTGTAGATCGGTTTTATCAGGCCGACAATTCCCATGACCAGCAGTATATTGAAAATGCAGGAGCCTATAACATTGCCCACTACAATTTCCGATTCGCGTTTGGCCGCCGCTACAATCGAAGTGGCAAGCTCCGGCAGTGATGTGCCCAGTGCAACGACCGAGAGGCCGATCATGAATTCCGAAACGCCAAAGTACTCTGCCAGCCTGATTGAGCCGCGCACGAAAACCTCGGAGCCGAGTGTCAGACCTGCCAGACCGATCATTATATAGACAACATCCCTGAGTGGACTGGGCAGAATACTTTCGACCTCGACCTTTATTTTGCCCTTTTCACGAGCGCTCCAGATGCAGTACCCGGTGAAGAGGGCAAAGCAGGAGAGAAGAACCACAGAATCGACAGCCGCTATCTGGCCGTTTAGGGTTAGTGCCAGGAAGATACCGGTAATTATAATGGCAAACGGTATCTGCACTCGAATGGTGGGAGTCAATACGCGCGGCGGATTGACTATGGCGGCAAAGCCCAGGATCAGGGCGATATTGGCTATGTTTGAGCCGACAATATTTCCTATAGCTATTGAGGTGCTTTCCTTAAGAGCTGCTACTGTTGAGATGAATAATTCAGGCGCGGAGGTTCCGAAGGCGACGATTGTCAAACCGACTACAAGCTTGGAGACCCCGTGCCGTAATGCGAATGAGGATGATCCCTGTACAAGCCAGTTGCCGCCCGTATACAGAAAAACCGCACCGGCCAGAAGAAGTAATACCGTAAGAAGCAAAGAGCTTTAACTCCAATTCTAATATCAAACAGGTTGATTTAATTATGCCATTATAAGAAAAGTCGCAGGGTATGTAAATAAAAAGCGGTAAAGAAAGCTGGAGATGATTCTATCCGCGGATGATTTTCGAGACTATGTCCGAAATCGTGATCACGCCGACCAGCTTGTCGTTTTTGACAATAGGTGCCCGTCTCAGATCCTTGAACAGCATCAGGGCTGCGGTCTCAACCACAGAAGTCTGCTCTGTTACAGTCTCGACATTTTTATCCATCAGATCGCCAACGCGAACATTTTCCTCAGTACGCAGAACATTCTCGAACGATTCCGAATCGTAGGACATAGCCAGATTGGATATCAGCGATTGGTAATCGGGAAGGGCCGCACGGATTATATCACGATTGGAGATCATGCCCACCACATGGTACTCATCATCGACCACTATCACGCCCGAAATCCTGTGCTTGAACATAACATTGGCAACCGACTTGAGGGAGTCCTGCGGCTTAACGGTGATAACAACTCGCTTCATAACATCACCTACGGTAAGCTCGCGTTTGACCTCTACTCCGGATTCCTCGATCACATCGATGATTTCATCAACACTGCCTGCATTTAATAGCTTCTCGGTATTGCCTGGTGTTCTGGCAAAACTGGCAAAGGCTGAAAGCGTTTGCAGATAGCTCTTGGAAATCGTCGAAGGCGTAAGCATGAGGCAGATAACCCTGAGGCTCTGCTGATCCTCGGTTTTGTCCTCAAGCCCCTCGGGGGCGAGCCCTAATGCGGTATACATCTCATCCACAGCATCAGTGCGGGCATGAGGAAATGCGAATCCGCGTCCATAGGAGGTATTTTCTATGTTTTCTCTTTCGATTATCTTGGCTTCCAGGGTTTTTCTATCCAGATGGGGGTATTTATCAATGACCTTATCGAGGATTTCCCCGATAGCGTCAATCTTGTAACGAGATTTCAGTCTTGGAACAACCAGATCTTTATCGAGAATTCTGGAAAGCTTCATACTTAATAACCGTCCTCATATAATTATCGGCCATTTGTCGTATGGGTGCAATCGCCCGGATTAAATAAAATCCATAGCGCGATACATGGCCTGATCTATTCAGCTTAGAAATATATTGTGTTTTATTTTGATTGGCAAGTATTCCTGCCCGGCAGAGCGGCCTCCTGGGGAAATAGATATTACAAAGGCAGTATCTGCCGTCGGATAAAACGGAATTGCAACTGGGAGGTTTCTCGTCTCGATTCATAACAGTACCCAGCAATAAATAAATTATTCAGCCGGGGTTGTCAAGATTAATAGACAAATGATTGCGTAACAGTACTGGCCAACTCCAGGAATGGCTCGGGATAAATGCCGATTATCAGGGTGCCAATCAAGCCCACCAGAATCGCAATCGTAATCGGCGAGGAGAGTATCCATTTTGATTCGGAGCTTTCCACCTCGCGCTCAGTGATAAACATCTCCTTGATAACGCGAGCGTAATAGAAGATCGATACTACCGTTGTTGCAACAGCGATCATCACCAGCCAGAAAAGTGTGCCGTTTTCGATAGCGGCCATGAAGACCTTATACTTCGCAATAAATCCGGCTGTGGGTGGAATCCCTGCCAGCGAAAGCAAAAATATGGTCATACATACCGCAATAAGCGGAGAACGGCGCGCCATACCGGCATAATCCTCGATCCTATCGCTGTTGAGCTTATGGTCGACCGCAACCACAATTGCAAATGCGCCCATGTTGGCGAAGAGATAGGCGAAGATATATATTGAAATTCCTGATAATCCAAGTTGTGAGGCGGCCACGAATCCGACAAGAATATATCCGGCCTGAGCTATCGAGGAATAGGCCAGCATGCGCTTGATATTAGACTGCAGTAAAGCGGCGAAATTACCGATTATCATGGCCAATGCTGCCAGAATGGCAATCAGAATGCCCCAGTATTCGGCAGCAGTTCCAACCGTATAGAAGCCGTATACAATCCGTGTTAGAGCGGCCAGGCCTGCGGCTTTTGATGCTACCGACAGATATGACGTAATCGGTGTGGGAGCTCCCTCGTAAACATCCGGCGCCCACATGTGAAACGGCACCAGGGCCAGCTTGAAGCCCAGACCCGCCACAACCAATACCAGAGACAGTACCAGGCCGTAATGAACATTGGCGCTGTTCAAAAGCATAGTGATAGACCCGGCAAGCAAAACGGTCGTGCCGGTCATGCCGTACATGAAACTCATACCGTACAAAAGCAGGGCAGAGGAAAGTGCGCCGAGAATCAGGTATTTCAGCCCGGCCTCGGATGATTTCAGATATCTTTTCTGGAATGCCGTCAGGATAAAGAGCGGGATGGTCGAGAGCTCAAGCGCGACATACAGCGAAACCAGTTCTGTCGAGGAGACCAGGAACATCATCCCCACAGCCGACATAATGACAAGCCCGAAAAATTCACCCTTGTGTTCAATCGATTTCTGGACGGCCTCGAATGATGAGCTGACAGCCATGAATCCGGCCAGAAGAATCACGATCTTGAAGAATGAAGCGAAGGTGTCGTTATAGAACATATAACCGAATCCCACTTCATTGGGGCCGGTGGGGGTGAAAATCACAAGCGCTGCAGCCGCCAGAAATCCGAACTGGGACATATAGAGCAAAGCATTTTTCTTTTCCTTTATGAAAAACAGGTCGGCAGTCAGTACAACAATAGCCCAGCCGAAAAGAAACAGCTCCGGAATCATTATGTCGAATCTTAAATTCATCCTATTATCCCTTTAACGATATTGACACCATCGATAATCCGATTGGAAAGATCAATCAGTGTGTCATCCATCATATATGATAATGCTCTCGGATAAATACCGATTAGAAGCGTCAGTATTGCCAAAGGCGTTACTGTGAATATTTCCCGGAAGTTTATCTCGGTCAGGTCTGACCATTTGATATTGAACTGTCCCAGGAAGACCTTCTGGATCATCCTCAGGAAATATCCGGCGGTCAGCACCACACCCAGGACCGCGATACCGGTCAGGATTTTATATCTGGCAAAGCCGCCTACGAATATCAGGAACTCGGAGATAAATCCGGAAAGTCCCGGCAGACCCAGAGATGCCATGCAGAAAAATGTCATCAGCGAGCCGTAAACCGGCACCTTTGTCCAGAGACCTCCGAAGGCGGCGATTTCACGTGTATGGGCGCGGTCATAGATAACACCGACAAGCAAAAAGAGTGCGCCGGTGATCAGGCCGTGCGAGATCATCTGGAACATACACCCCGATATTCCCACAATGAATTCCTTCCCAAAATGGGAAAAGACACTCATACCCAGCAGGCAGTAGCCCATATGGGAAACCGAGGAGTAGGCCACCAGTTTTTTCAAGTCCTTCTGCGCCATTGATACCAGCGCGCCGTAAATAATGCCGATCACGCCCAGCACCGCCATGAAATTCGAGAAATAATCTGTGCCATAGGGCAGGATCGGGAATGATATTCTGAGAAGCCCGTAGGTGCCCATCTTCAAAAGAACCCCGGCAAGAATAACCGAGACAGCCGTGGGCGCCTCAACGTGAGCGTCGGGCAGCCATGTATGGAACGGCCAGACCGGGACCTTGATAGCGAATGCGATGAAGAAAAACATCCAGACCATAAGCTGGAGCCCTTCACGCAGGAAGAGGCCGTCGCCGTTCTGTGCCATCTGGGCCAGAATCGTTAAGTCGAGCGTATAGATATTAGCTCCTGTGCTCGGATCGACCGCAAAGAAATAGAGTACCAGAATTCCGACCAGCATGAAGATCGAGCCGAACAATGTATAAAGGAAGAACTTGATAGCCGCATAGATCTTTCTGGGGCCTCCCCAGATACCGATCAGGAAGTACATCGGTACCAGCATGATTTCCCAGAAGATGTAGAACAGGAAGAAGTCGAGGGCCGCGAAGACGCCCATCATACCGACCTGCAAGAGAAGGAAGAAAATGAAATATTCTTTGGCGCGATGGACGATTCCAAAGGATGCTATTATTGAAATAAATGAGAGGAGTGCGGTCAATACCAGCATCGGCATGGAGATGCCATCGGCACCGAGAAAATAGTGAATATTCAATGACGGTATCCAGGAGACTTTCTCAATGTATTGAAAGCCGCCGCCCGGATCGTAATTTGCCAGCAGTACAACTGCCAGAACCAGAGGTATTCCGGAAAATACGGCCGAGACCGTCCGGATCGCCTGCAGTTGGCTTTGTTTCAGGAACGCCAGGATCAGCATTCCGATTATTGGAATGAAGATCATCAGCGTCAAAATCGGGAACGAAAAAGATTCCATCGCTATGCACTCCTCCTCTTAGCTTCCTAATATCAGAAAAGCTTGACTATCAAAATTACCACGATTCCAAGTACTATAATAAAAGCATAGTTATACAGACGGCCTGTCTGGGCCCGGCTGAAGACCCAGCCGATTCCCCTGACCGTATATCCCGCGCCGTTCACAGCTCCGTCGATCACATATCTATCGAACAGGTTGTGCAGCCAGGAGAGGAAAAGGGTGAACTTACCCATAAAGTTTACTATGCCGTCGATTACCCATTTATCGAATTTCGCCAGGAATTCCGCGAACCATAAAAGAGGTCCGATTACCCCGGCGTTATAGATTTCATCCCAATACCATTTATTGAATAAGAATTTGTAGAGAACGCTGAATTTTTGTCCGATGGCAACATGATCAATCGATCTGCGGATATACATCATGTATGCCAGGAATATTCCGCTTAAAGCCACAACAGTTGAGATTCCCGCCAAAAGGAAGTTGAAATGCGGATGATGCGCGCCATGGCCGAAATCGACAGCAAATGAGCTGAATCCCTTAGGCAGCCAGGGAATCCCCACCCATCCGGCGAAAATCGAAAGGAAGGCCAGAATTATCAAGGGCCAGGTCATGACCTTGGGCGATTCGTGAGCATGCTCGTAAGCCTCTTTGTCGCGCGGCTCGCCGAAGAAGGTCAGGAAGACCAGCCTGAACATATAGAAGGCGGTCATAAAGGCTACCACAATAGCCAGGATCAGAAGCGGCAGATAGCCCTCGGCGGATGCTATAATCTCATCTTTTGACCAGAATCCCGAGAGCGGGAATATTCCTGAAATCGAGAGTGAAGCTATTATAAAAGTCGTCGATGTTGCTTTCATTTTTTTCGACAGCCCGCCCATACGGAAGATGTCCTGGGCGTGTACTGCATGGATCACTGAACCCGCGCCCAGAAAGAGACAGGCCTTGAAGAAAGCGTGTGTCATCAGGTGGAATGTTCCGGCGGTGAAAGATCCCAGTCCCAGGGCCATCATCATGTAGCCCAGCTGGGATACTGTAGAATACGCCAGCACGCGCTTTATGTCCTTTTGCACAAGTCCGATGGTAGCCGCCATCAATGAAGTTATGCCGCCCACCCAAGCCACCACCATTCCAGCCTCAGGGGAGGCATGATAAATTACCAGCGCCCTGGCAACCATATAAACACCGGCGGCAACCATTGTAGCGGCATGAATCAAGGCCGATACCGGAGTGGGACCTTCCATAGCATCGGGCAGCCAGACATGCAGAGGAAACTGCGCCGATTTGCCGACTGCTCCGGCGAATAGGAAGATTCCAATTGCGGCCAGCGTTCCGGCCTGGAAATGCGAGGCATCGTGATGAACCGCCGCAAAGATATCCGAGTACGCCAGACTTCCGAAGGTGAAGAAGATCAGAAGCAAGCCTATTATAAAGCCGAAATCGCCGATACGGTTGGTGATAAAAGCTTTTTTGCCGGCATCTGAGGCCGACTTTTTTTCGTACCAGAAGCCGATCAGGAAGTAAGAGCTTACTCCGACCAGTTCCCAGAAACAGAAAATCATGAAGAAGTTGTTGGCCAGCACCAGACCCAGCATGGAAAACGAGAACAGCGACAGGAACGAGAAGTAGCGCGAGGTTCTGGGATCGCCTTTCATATAGCCGATCGAATATACATGCACCAGCAGCGCAACAATAGTGACCACCATGAGCATAACCACTGTCAGGCCGTCGACATACATGCCTATTTGCAGCTTAAAACTGCCCAGCACCAGCCAGTCGAAGCCTTTATCTACAGCAAAGCCCGAAGGCCTGCCCAACGTTTCGATCAGTGTAAGCGTGGAATATACGAATCCGTAAGAGATGGCAAAGATCGATATAGTCTTGGAAAGCTTTTCCGAGAACCGTGTGAATAATACTATTACCGCAAATGCCATGATAGGCATAGCCGGTACTGTCCATAAATGCTCAACCATTTAGCTACCACTTCATGATGTTCATTTTGTCGATGAACACATCTTTGAAATTCCTGTATATCAAAATTACAATAGCCAGTCCAACAGTGGCCTCGGCGGCCGCTATTACGATTACGAACACGGCGAAGACCTGTCCGATGATTTTATCGGGTGTGATGAATTTGGCGAATGATATGAAGTTGATGTTGACAGCGTTGAACATCAGCTCGACACACATCAATATCCCGATAGCATTGCGGCGGGTCAGGACGCCGTAAAGGCCGATTCCAAAAAGAATCGCGGCCAGACAAAGAAAGTGTATTAATTCCACCTGCATATTTTAGTTATCCCTCTTTGCAATTACAATTGCGCCTATCAATGCCGCCAGGAGCAGGACCGAGACCACCTCGAAAGGCAGGATGAAATCCCGCATCAAAAGCTGACCCAGATTGGCGGTGTTCGAACCTGCAATCTCGGTATTCTCCTTGATCGGGAATCCGCCCAGTTTGTTGTTGGTTGCTATGGCAAAAATAGTTATCCCGATAAAACATACCGATATCAAAAGCGCGGGCAGTGATTGTTCATTGGTTTGCTTGATATTGTAATTTGTCAGTTGTGCGGTCAGCATAACTGCAAATATCATCAAAATCGAGATCGCACCGACATATATCAAGACCTGCACCGCGGCCAGAAATTCAGCCGAGAGCAGGATGTAGAGCGCGGCTACTGCGAAGAGTGTCAGAACAAGGAATAAGGCCGCGTGAAATATATTCTTGAGCGTAACCACAGCTATGGCGGACAAAATCATCACAAAGGAAATGATATAAAATGCTATCGCTGTCGATCCTTCCAGCATCAGTTCCCCGAATCCTTTTTATCTTTTTCTTTGTCCAGATCCAGATTCTCCTGTTTTGGTTCATCCGGCTTCTCGGACTTTTTCTCTTCCGGTTTATTATCAGCCGCTTCGGCTTTCTCTTTATTTTCAACCGGCTTCTCAGCTTGCTTTGGAGCTGGTTTCTCCTCGGGCTTTTCATCCGGTTTGGATTCAGCTTTTTCCTCTGCTTTATTCTCTGGCTTGTTAGCAGGCTTTTCCGCCGCTCTTGCCTCAGGTTTTTCTTCCCCGGGTTTATCCTCAGCTTTTTCGGCTTTTTTCTCGTCCGGTTTTTTAGCGCTTGCGGGAGGCTTTTGCTGGGCCGCTTTCTTCTTGGCCGCAGGTTTCTTGCGAGGGGTGTATTTCACATCCCGTCCCAGCTCAGCCAGCCTATCGAGATCATAAATCAGCTCGGCCTGATCGAAAACCGAGAACTCATATTTTCCTGTCAGCTTAATAGCATCGAAATTACAGGATTCCTCGCAAAGGCCGCAGAAGGCGCAGATCGTATTGTCGATCACGAATTTGGTCGGTTCCCAGCGTTTGGTATCGGGATTCTTCTCCCTGTCGATAATTATCGCGCCGGTGGGGCAGGCTTTCATGCAAAGCAGGCAGGCGGTGCAGTTCAGTTTGCCTGTCTCGAGATTGGAGAGAAGCACAACTACTCCGCGCGAACGCTCCGGCATCTCCCAGCGCTCCTTGGGGTACTGCAGTGTGATTGCATGTCTTCCCAGATGCTTGCCGGTGACAAAAAGACCCGCAACCAGATTATATATTCCTGAAAAGACCTGCTTAATAAATCCCATAACTACTTAACCAGATTATATATAAGGCCTGTTGCCAGAAGGTTTAAAAATGCCAGCGGCAAAAGCCATTTCCATGCAAATTCCATCAGATGGTCAACCCTCAGACGGGGGTAAGTCCACCTGAACCACATTAATACGAAGATAACTCCCAGGGTCTTTAAGACAAACCAGAGCCATCCCAGAGATTCATTGGCAAATGGTCCCCACCATCCGCCCAGGAAAAGGGTGGTGGCGATAGCGGCGACCACGAACATATTTACGAATTCCGCCAGAAAGAACATTGCGAATTTCATTCCCGAGTATTCGATATTGAAACCGGCCACCAGCTCCTGCTCGGCCTCTGGCAGGTCGAAGGGGGTACGGTTGACCTCAGCCGTGGCCGCAATTATATAAACAACAAAGCCGAGGGGCTGGCGGATTATGTTCCAGTTCCAGAACTTGTCCTGATCGGCCACGATATCCTGCATCGAAAGCGATTGTGCCAGAAGCACCACGCCCATGATCGAAAGTGTCAGCGGCACCTCGTAGGATACGATCTGGGCCGCGGAACGCATTCCGCCCAGAAGCGAATATTTATTATTCGATCCCCAGCCCGCCATCAGGAGGCTGATGATCGTGAATGTCGTGATTGCAATTATGTAAAGGATTCCCACATTAAGATCTGCGGCGATAAATTGGGGTGACCACGGGATTACAACGAAAGTCATCATAGTCGCGCCGAATACCACAACCGGCGCCCAGAAATAAACTCTCTTGTCCGCATCCCGCGGTACGATATCCTCTTTTTGCAGAAGTTTGAGGGCGTCGGCAAGAGTCTGCGACCAGCCATGCCATTTACCGGTCATCATTGGCCCGAATCGTACCTGAATATGCGCGGAAACTTTGCGTTCCCACCAGACCAAAAACAACGCAAACAGCAAAACCACACCCAGACTGGCGGCAAAATATATGGTAGAAAATACAATCTGAGGCAGTTCGATACCAAAAATCATCAGCGGTCAACCTCCGGCATAATAATATCATAGGAAGCGAAGATCGCCACCAGATCGGCAATCTTGAGCCCCGTTGAGATTTCCGGGATAATCATCAGATTATTGAACGATGATCCGCGCAGTTTCAAGCGATAGGGCTTTTTCTCGCCTTTGGAGACAATGTAACAGCCCATCTCACCCCTGGCGGATTCGATACGGACATAAGCTTCGCCCTCGGGAAGCTTGAAGCTGGGCTTCATCTTAAATGTAGGGTCGCCCTCCGGCAGCCCTTCCAGAGCCTGATCGATGATTTTCGTGGATTCCCACATCTCGAAGACACGGGCATAATAGCGGTCCCATGTGTCGTAGTTCTCTCCACAGGGAATATCGAATTCAAATTTGTCATAATAGCCGTAGGGATCGTCTTTGCGCACATCATATTTCACGCCCGAAGCTCTCAGCGATGGCCCGGATACACCGTAGGCTATCGATAAATGGGGGGGCGCAATTCCTATGTCCTTTGTACGGCTCAGGAAGATCGGATTTTCGTTTAAAAGTGTTTCGTAGTCCTCGAGAACCTCACGCATATATTTGGTAAATTTTTTGCACTTCTGCTCGAAACCGGGTTTAATATCATGCGAAACACCGCCCACCCGGATATAATTGTAAGTCAGTCTCTGGCCGCAGGTCTCCTCGAACAAATCCATAATCATCTCGCGTTCACGCAGACCGTAAAGGAAGGGGGTAAAGGCGCCCAGATCCATGCCGAGTACGCCCCAGTAGATCAGATGCGAGGCAATACGCTGGAGTTCTCCGAAGATTACTCGCAGATGCTCGGCGCGCGGCGATATTTCAATTTCGCCGATTCTCTCCACACAGAGGGCATATACCCAGTCGGCCAGCATGGAGGAGACATATTCAAATCTGTCCATGAAAGGCGTAATCTGCTTGTATATACGGTTTTCACAAATTTTCTCCAGGGCGCGGTGAAGGTAGCCGATATATGGCTCGACCTTGACAATAACCTCGCCGTCCATGGTCAGAAGCAGGCGGCAGACGCCGTGCGTGGAGGGGTGCTGAGGACCCATATTGACCAGGAATTCTTCGGTATGCAGGTCCCTGGCTACGGGATTTTGCTCGTCCCTTTCCTGATCTTCTATGTTCAGTTCTTTTTCGTCCATCTATCTAAAACTCGGGCATTTTTACGAAATCATCATTGCCTTCCCAATCCCTGCGCATCGGCCAGCCGTCCTCCCAGTCCTCGGGAAGAAGGAATGTCTTAAGATTGGGATGTCCGCTGATATCAATACCAAAAAGCTCCCAGGCCTCCCGCTCGTACCAGTCAGCTCCGGGATGAATGTCCCTGATTGTGTGCACTTCCGGTTTTTCCCTGTCGAGCTTGACTTTGACTGTTATTTTGTGACGCAACTGAATTGAGCAGAGATGGTAGACCATCTCCATCCCGTCCTCGACAAAATCCACGGCCGATAGCGAAGAAAGAAAATCCATTTTAAGGTTCTCATCTTCCTTCATGTATTTGAAGAATTCGACTAAGATGGATTTATCCACAACCACAGCGGCCTGCGGGGGATGTAATTCGATCTTTTCTACTTTGTCGCCAAATTTTTCCGTAAGCTGCGAAACCAGTCGCTCATTCTGCACTGTCGGAACTCCAGTCGGCCATTTTCTCTTTTTTGATCTTCTCTCTGAGTTTCAGGCAGCCTTCCATCAACGATTCCGGCCGGGGAGGACATCCGGGAATATAGACATCCACAGGGATGACCTTGTCTATGCCTTTCAGTACCGCGTAAGAATCATAATAGAAAGGACCGCCGCGGACAGCACATCCGCCCATTGCGATAACATAGCGAGGCTCCGCCATCTGCTCGTAGAGAATTTTAACGCGCGAAGCCATTTTATGTGTGATAGTGCCCGCCACGAACATCAGATCGGACTGACGCGGAGAGGCACGGAAAATCATACCCAATCTATCGAAATCATACCTGGAAGCGCCGGCACACATCATCTCGATGGCACAGCAAGCCGTGCCGAACAGCAAATACCAGAGTGATGAGGCGCGCGACCAGTTGAAAATTCTGTCAACCGAGGTCGTAAGGATTCCGCCGCCCGGAGCTTTCTCCAGATAAACCGGAACTTTTGATGCTATACCCATTTCAACACACCTTTCTTCCAGGCGTAAACCAGGCCGTAAATCAGGATCGCCAGGAAAATCGTCATCTCAATAAAACCGAACCATCCCAGAGTGTCGTAAACGACCGCCCAGGGAAAAATGAATACGGTTTCAACGTCGAAAATAACAAATAAAAGTGCAAAAATATAGAAGCGAATGTTGAATTGCACCCATGACGATCCGACCGGGGATTCACCGCATTCATAATTCTGGAGTTTTATTTGAGAGGGGCGTGAGGGACGCAGCAACTTTGCCACGAAAAGAGTTACAAGAACAAAGCCCACTGTGCCGAATAGAAAGACCGCGACGGTAAGATATTTATCTAACAAAGTGACCTCCTCACAAAGCGCCGTTCTGCCGTCAGAGCTTTGTGACGTTCTTCACAAAAATAAGTATTACATAAAAGTCTTTTCACTTATTTTGTCAAGCGAATTCTGGAATAAATTTCCTTTTGAATTTATACCTCCTGAGTGATACGTTAAACTTAAAAATATATTTTAAAAAAAAGAGGGGCCGTGTAGCGGCCCCTCTGTCTTATAGTGGTTGGATTGAAAGCTGTATTTACTCAGGATTCGATTTTGAATCTTGAAACCATGGTTTTCAAGCCATCAGCCTGGCGGTTGAGTTGTTCTGCCGCGGATGCGGCCTGTTCGGCGCCGGAGGAGGTCTCTCTGGTAACTGATGAGATGTTCTCGATGCTCTTTGATATCTGTTCGGCCGCGGCCGACTGCTCCTCGGTGGCTGTGGCGATCTGCTGGATCATATCCATGACACTCTGTGACATATTCACGATCTCTGTAAGACTGGAACCGGCCTTGTTGGCCAGATCCTGGCCGCTTTCCACCTTTTGAATCCCCGATTCCATGGATGTAACCGCCTCGCTTGTTTCACGCTGGATTCCCTTGATCATATCGGTGATCTCTTTGGTGGCATTTCCGGAACGTTCGGCCAGCTTCCTGACCTCATCGGCAACCACCGCAAATCCGCGTCCCTGTTCACCGGCACGGGCCGCCTCGATTGCGGCGTTCAGGGCAAGGAGGTTGGTCTGGTCGGCAATATCGTCGATCACGCTGATAATTTCGCCAATCTGCTCGGCCGATCCGGAAAGCTTGCCGATCGAGCCCGAGGACTGTTTCACAACCTCTGAGATTCCCTGCATGCCCTCAATTGTCTCCGAGACTACTTTCCCGCCGTCCGCCGCAGTATCGGAGGCCGATCTCGAAGCGTCGGAGGCTTCGCCGGCATTCTTGGACGATTCCAGAATTGTGGCGGTCATCTCCTCGATGGCGGTTGAAATCTGCGTGATTTGGTTGGTCTGATCCTGTGCTCCGCGCGACATCTGCTCCGAGGTCGAGGCGACCTCTGTTGCGGCGGAGACAAGCTGTGAGGCGTTATCGCCGATTTGACGCACCGTTTTTATCAAGTTGTCACTCATTGTCTTAAATGCATTGCCAAGCACATCTTTCTCGGATTTTGGCTCTATTTCGGTGGTCAAATCGTTTCTGGCTATATTTTCCGCTCCGACGGCCAGCTCTTTCATGTAATCAATCAGCTTCCTGAATGACTGAGCCAATTTCCCGATCTCGTCACGGCTTTCTATTTCAATCTGCTGGTCAATTTCACCCACAGCAACACCGTCAGCCACGCGTGAAATATTCGCCACAGGTTTGGCAATTCCTCTGGTGATAAATAAAGCGGCAAGCAGTCCCAGAATTATGCCCAAAGAAGAGGCGATTATAATTGTCGCCACAGAACTGCTGATCCCGGCCTGCATTTGTTTATTTGCAGTATTGGCCTGATTTTGAAAATAGTCCCGTATTTCTGCCAGGTCGGCCTGGACCTCTGACAGGGCGCCGTTTGTTTCACCCTGAAATAAACTCAGAGCTTTTTTCTGCGCCTCCTGTTCATCGGGCTCGTATGCGTTCTGGATATGCTCAGCCGATGCATGCAATCTATGGTGCGGATCCTTAATTTTCTCTATAAGCGAGGCAAACTCGGGATCCTCGGATGCAAGCTTTTGAACAGCTTCACCGTACATCCATTTTCCCAGCCCGCATTTGTGATCATCCAGTTCAACGCCTACCTCATGAACATTTTCATCCAGAAAAATCTGGCTCAATGTGGTAATCCATTTAAAATGATCAACTTCCTTTTCGATCATAAAGGCCTTGTCTTTTTGCGCCTGGGTAAGATTTTGGATACCATCTTTGATGCCATTAAGATTATTAAAGTTGATGATGCCCGAGAGGGCAAACAGGATCAATACTGTCCCGAATCCGATACCCAGCTTGATGCCGATTCTTAAATCCCTCCAACTCACTCTGCCTCCTTTGGATAGAATGCCGTTGATTTAATGTGGTTTAATAATATTTTTTTTAAGATTCCTCTAATCTTAGTAATACTGTCAGGTTATTTTATTTATCGACCGATTCTATCTATGCTTTAAACAAATATTGCATAAATTGCAGTATTACTGCACATTAAATAGTGAGGGTTTTGATTCTGAAATTGGTTTTTGGAAAAGGTCTGTGCTTAATTGTGGAAACTGTAAAAAAACCGGGGAGCCTGACGCTCCCCGGAAAATGAATTTTATAGTTGGCTCAAAGCCTGCCGTTCCTGCTGAGAAAAGACCTTGGAAAGGTCAAGGAAAATCAGCAGACGATCTTCTAGCTTGGCAACGCCGCGGATATACTCGCTGTCGATCGATGTTGCGATTTCCGGGGCCGGTTCAATCGTGGATGTGGGAAGCCTCAGGACTTCCGAGACCGCATCTACAATCATGCCCATGATGCTGCCGTCGATATCGACAACAACGATTCGAGTGTCTTTGTCGTGTTCCTTAAGATCGAGGCCGAAACGCTTTCTCAGGTCGATAATAGGAATTACCTTGCCGCGCAGGTTGATTACGCCCTCTACAAAACCAGGCGCTCTGGGAACTTTGGTGATTTCCACCAGACGGTTGATTTCCTGCACCTTCAGGATATCGACGCCGAATTCCTCTTCGCCAAGCTTGAAGGAAACGAGCTGAAGAAGATCCTCACCTGCCGCAGTAGCCTGTTTGAAATCAGCAGAGGTTTTGGCTTCGGTTGTTGATACTGTCATATTTCCTCCCGGAATGTATTGCTTAATATCTTCATTTGCGCATATAAGTTGTTTTTCTTTGAAGGATTGACCTGGAAGTCATGCTTATTCTTCAAGTACATAGACGATTCCCAAAATCTATTGAAGCCTCCTTTTTAATAAGCGATGGTATTTACCAAGGCTATTTTTTTTATCGGAAAGCAGAGAGTAGATTTTAGGAGAGGAATGTAAAATGGAGAAAAATATTTGCGGGAACTGCATGTTCTGACGGTTTCAAAATGAACACAGGGAGTGTAATATCCAAAATACGGAGTTAGATTATTTTTTGCGCGAGGTCAGGATTAAGTCGTTGGAGTTGGCCGGATCGAATTTTGCTCCTTTGAAATTCCCCCTCTTCTTAATGGAAACAAGCCCCTTTCTCTTTATCACATCAATGATTTCATTCGCTTTCCAGCCGCGCAGCGGCACAGAGCTTAACTCGTAATCGCAGACTCCCGGCTCGTTTTCGACCGTAAGAAGATTGAAGTTGATTAAATCTTTGCCAAAATCATAGAAGCGTATGAATATTTTTTCTTCATTATTATATATTTTTACGATTCGCTTTCTATCCTTGAAAATCCTGTGGTAGTTCAAGAGCTGTATCACTAAAATCCCGCCCGGAGTCAGCCATTTTTTGAAATTTGCAATAGCTTTATTAAGTGATTTCTTATCCAGAAGGTGGGATATCGTGTTGGCAACCACCAAGATAGCATCGAAACGCTTTTCGAATCCGGGCTGATTCTCGGTCATATCGGCCCTTTTGAATCTGATTTTTAATCCGGCCTGACTGGCATGATCGCGGGCAATTTTAATCATCTTAGAGGAGAGCTCAATTCCGACTGTCTCGACTCCAAGCTCAGCCAATGCAGTGCATGTAGCTCCGGTGGCTGAGCCTACATCCAGGGCGGTCTTTATATCATATTCCTTCAGGATTGGGGATAAGTTTTTTTTGAGGTTTGCAATTCGCTTTTCAATCGGAATCATCTGGTCATAATACTCGGAAATTTCATCATAAAACATACCTCTATTTACCGCCTTCCTTTTTTCTGACCGCAATAACATTGGGCAGCCGGTTCAGTCCTGAGCCTGATATTCTAAGCGGCCACAAATCCTCGGCCGCTCCGGAAATACTGAATCTGAAGTCATCAGTATTAACATACAAACTGGCCGGAATGCTCCCCTCAAGATAAATCATTTCGTCAAAACCGAAATCAAGTGCATTTGTATTATTAATGAAATCATAAACAGAAAGCGGCGCCTGAGAAAAGAGTACGGAAACCAATCCCTCGCTGTCTGTCGCGACGGCCAGAATACTGTGTCTTTTATTCGACTGCTTCCAGACATTGCCGCCCGAGCATCCCAGCATGCGGACACTCTGAACCATACTTCGGTAATGGTTCTCGACTGAATCGAGATTTTCACATCCCCTGTTGATTATCTTGACAGTGGGGACAGAGTCATTCATTGGATCGAATGCGAGAACGGCTTTGTGATAATTAATCCTCGAATTGAGGATGTGCCCGTTGCTTTTACAAAAGCCGAGCGGTGTGATTTCATCGGCAGCATACATACCGGCGTTGAAGCAGAGATCATATCCGAATTCGGAACACCACAGTGAGGGAGTTCTTGGCACCGAATCGATTTCAATTGCCGCCAGAAGATCGAATTCATAATAATCAGGATCGATTTTCAAGATATAAAAATCATATTCAAGGGAGTCGGTCGGATTCGTGAGGGGAATCCGGTACAGTTTCATGCCCTCAGAGGCGCCTATAATATCCGGCTCAGGATCAGAGGCAAGGATTGCAGAACTTCCCGCAAGAAAAAAAATAACAATCGTCAGTCTTAAAATCATATATTCCCGAATGAACTTTTTGAAAGCATTACTCATTATACGAATGAGTAACTGTATAGTAACTTTATTTTGCAAAGTAAATTAAAAATTATGATCCATCTTTATGTAAGAATCTGCTATTATACTAATTAAAAAGGGAAGGAGAGTTGAGATGTCTTATCACATCAGCAAAACAGTAGACTATTCATTCGAAGACGCTATTCAGCGTGCAACCGATGCATTGAAAACCGAGGGCTTCGGAGTTTTGACCGAGATCGATGTCAAGGATACCTTAAAGAAGAAACTGGATGCCGATTTCCGGGATTATAGAATTCTGGGTGCCTGCAACCCGGAGTTCGCTCATCAGGCCCTGCAGAAAGAGGATAAGATTGGTACAATGCTGCCGTGTAATGTTATCGTGCAGGTCAATCCCGAGGGCAAGGTTGAGGTCTCGGCGGTTGATCCTATGGAATCTATGGCTGCGGTAAAAAACGAGTCGCTCGGTGAAATCGCCAGCGAGGTAAGAAACAGGCTTCAGAAAGTAATAGACAGCTTATAATAAGTCTGTCGAATTGGGAGGAGCGGAATGAAAGTTATAACCGCAACATTGGGAAAGAAATTCACGACCGAGATTCATATGCAGGAGCATGATCTGACCGCCGACGAACCCGAAAAGGCAGGCGGTGATAATGTCGGTCCCAACCCGTATGATTTGCTTCTGGCATCGCTGGCGGCCTGCACAGCTATGACTATTAGATGGTATGCCGACCGCAGGAAGCTCGATCTGACCGGATGCGAGGTTACCCTGGAATACAACCGTATGCATATCAAGGACTGCAAGGCCTGCGAGGAAGGCGATCCGAGAAGCCATATCGAGCATATTAAGCGCACGGTTGAAATCAGCGGTGATTTTTCGGATGAGGAAAAACAGAGATTGATGTCGATTCCGGGGAAGTGTCCGGTCTCGAAGACATTGAAAACAGGCGTAGTAATTGAGGATGAGGTATTGTATGCATAAGAATGTTCCAGGCAAATTGCTCTTTATCAATATGGCATTAATCTTGGCATTGGCACTGATCCTGTCATGCGGGGGAGAGGAAGCTCAGAATCGGGAGGAGGATTCATCGTTTGATACAACCGGCAGCCTTTTAAGACCGGGAGAGGAGCAGCATTTTGCAAACATTCAGCAGTTGACCTTCGGCGGTGAAAATGCCGAGGCCTATTTTTCTTATGAAGGAGATAAGCTGATATTTCAGTCAACCCGCGACAGCTTTGAATGCGACCAGATATTTATGATGAATTCCGACGGCTCGGACAAAAGACTTGTTTCGACCGGAGAGGGAAGAACAACCTGCGCCTTTATCGCGCCGGACGGCCGCAAGATTGTTTATGCCTCCACTCATCTGGCTGACAGCGAATGTCCGCCGCCGCCGGATATGTCGCGCGGTTATGTCTGGTCACTTTATCCCGAATATGATATTTTTCGTTCCGATCCGGACGGTTCTAAACTCGAGCGTTTGACCGTGAATCCGCGTTATGATGCCGAGGCCGTGTATTCGCCGGACGGCAGCAGGATTGTTTTTACCTCGCTTCGCGAAGGCGATCTCGATCTTTATATCATGAAGCCTGACGGCAGCGATATTACGAGAATTACAAATGAACTTGGCTATGATGGCGGGGCGTTTTTCTCGATCGATGGCGAGTGGCTGGTCTACCGCGCACATCACCCCAAAGATTCGGCCGATATTGCGGATTATAAATACAACCTGTCCAAAAACCAGATTCGTCCCGGCGAGCTGGAAATCTTCATGATACGCACAGACGGCACGGAGCGCAGGCAGGTGACGAACCTGGGCGGCGCTAATTTCTGCCCGTATTTTCATCCCGACGGCAAACGGATAGTTTTTGCCTCCAACCATCATGAAGGCGGGCGCAATTTCGATCTGTTTATTATTAATGTCGATGGCAGCGGCTTAAAGCAAATCACTTTCGAAGTTGAATTCGACGGTTTTCCGATGTTTTCGCATGATGGAAAAAAGCTGGTGTTCGCATCCAACAGGAATCAATCCGAACCGGGTGAGACCAATATCTTTATTGCCGACTGGAAGGATTAGATACACCTATCCACAGTCCCGTAATGGGAAACTATTAGCCCCTGGATTATTAGCTGGTCAGTCTTTTTGGAAAAGAACGAAGTTCAATTATTCCAAACGGCTGTGTTGAAGCAAAGCGCTCTACTTTTGTTTGCGATACTTTGCTTCGAATACCTTAACTAATCTCTCGGCCTTTTTACGGCCGATTCCGCCGACCTTCATCAGGTCGGAAGCCGAAGCTTTGAACACCTTTGACAGTGATCCAAACTGAGTCAGAATGGCTTCTGCCGTCGTTGAGCCAACCTCCGGAAGTGCCGATAAAACTGCAACCTGTGCTTCCTTGAGCGAAGAATACCTTTCCTTCTTCCTGCTGTCGGACTCGCGGTTCTCCATAGTCAGGCCATGTTGCGCCTGCCGTACCAGAAGATTGAGGTATTGCGACGAATCCTTGGCATCGGTTGTCATGATAATCGGCATACGATTTAAAATCGTAATGTAGGAGATTGCGCTCCTGATCTTGGGCGAATTCATCTTACCGTTCAGGGCGATGAATCCCTGAAGTATGAAAACCGCCTCAGGAAAATAACGCTTGAAATCGATCAGCTTTCTGAACAACATCTTGTTGTTGATGGATTCGATGAACTCGTCAGCGTCCATGATCTCCACCGCGATCTTCTCGGAAATCAGAAAGTCTCCCGATTTCAGATTAGCGTAACGAAGAACAATGCCCAGATTTTCCAGCTCTGTCGCGATCGGTCTGCCTTTCTGCCTGTTGGAAACTATCATCGATAGATTTGAATCAAACAATCCAATTCTCCTTGTAAACTGGTATAATACGCCTTATGGGCTTAAGATTCGAATTAAGAGAATCGCAAAATATACGTTTTATTTTATGCGATGCAACTCTAATTTTTCTTAAATTTCTGCCTATATTTTCCTAAAAAATCAGGTAGATACAAATTTGTGCTGCTACTCTCAATAACAGCAGTATAGCACTTAAGTGCCTGAAAATCAGGTCTTACGTTCTTTCTTTTTTGCGGCCGGGAAAAGAATATTATTGAGAATCAAACGATAGCCCGGAGAGTTCTTATGCAGCTCCAGATCGGTAGGCGGATCGCCTACCATGTGCATGTAATCCTCGGGATCGTGCCCGGCCAGGAATGTGAAGGTCCCTCTGCCGTAATTGCCGTGAATGTATCTCACCTCATCAAAGCCCTCGACCTCCGCCAGCACCGTGACATGCGATTTCAAAAGCGACTTGCGCATTGCGGTGCTCTGTCCCATGAAACCCTTGATCTGTCCAAGATGGCATTGTACGAGCATGGTAGGGACCGGATCGAGTTTCGCGGAAAAATCGAAGAGCCTGAAATAATCCATGTCCTGATTTTTTATGTAATTACTTCTCTCGGGATAAGTATCGATATCCGAATGCCTGTATTCCAGGGCATTTAAAGAGATTGTAAAGTTTTCGAATGCCAGACAATTTTCATAGCGCAATTTTTTCTGGCAGTTTGGATCTATCGGGTCGCCGTCATACTCGCGTGGGACGATGTCTGTGTTCTCCGCCGCAAGAGCGATATCCATAGTCTCAGGCGCGGAACACATGGCGAAGATAAATCCTCCACGATAGATATAATCCTTCACTGTTTTGGCCACCGCCAGCTTAAGTTCCGGCACCTTGCGAAAACCCAGAGCCTTGGCCGCGATCTCGTTGGTAGCAACTTCCTGCTTGTACCATTCCGCATTGCGGTACGCACCGTAAAATTTTCCGAACTGTCCCGTGAAGTCCTCATGATGCAAATGCAGCCAGTCATATTTTTCCAGATCACCTTCCAGCATCTCCTCGTCCCAGAGTGTGGTGTAGGGAATTTCGGCATAGGTCAATGCCAGAGTCACGGCATCATCCCAGGGCTCCTTGTTGGGAGGAGTGTAAATTGCAACCTCGGGAGGTTTCTCCAGAAGAATGACCTCCATATTTTCGGTTTCTATAGTTCTGTAGATATTTTCCGCTTCGGAATTGGGAATGGTCTCGTAGGTTACCCCTCGCAAAAGACATATTTCACCGATGTCCTCACGGCTGGGCGTGAGGAATGATCCGGCACGATAATTCAAAAGCCATTCCACCTTGTAGCCCTGTTGAAGACAGTAGAAAGCTACGCCGTAGGCTTTGAGATGATCGTTCTGGGTGTGATCCATTGGAATCAGTATTCTGTCCGCCGAAAGAATGGCGGGGAAAATGAAAATAATCGTTGTGATAATGATTAGAATTTTTTTCATGATTGACTCTCTTATCAGCTTATTATCGCAGGTTCTATTTGTTATACTGGAAATATGCCAATGAGTTTCTGATGAATTACATCCCCTGTTACTTTTCGGAATCAGTTCCTAAATCTTGAGAACCGGAATTATCATTTATATCCAAGTCTGTCATTCTAAGTAATATCATGATTACTCATAAAAAACGTTTGAGGCGTTTTGAAAAAAAATATTTTCTGAGTTCAAAGGACTTGACAGGCAAACTGTAATATAACCACATCTTCATTTAAAAGCAAGCCTTGCCTTACACAAATCTTCTGATCTATTAGTCCCATGACAACCACATCAAACTGCTTTTGTTCCTGTTTAGCTGTCTAAATCGGCCTGAATTTCTATTTTTTTTGAGACGGCAAAAGTTGAAATACTGTATCCACAACTCTTATTTTAATTTTGCAATTATATATCCTGCAAAGACTTATATGGATGAGCAGAATTCAAAATTATGGGATTTATCCCATAATATGAACCTGCACAATCGATTAGCATCGCATTAGGATTAAAGCTTTAACTGCTTACGCCGAATAAAATAGTAAGCTAAGAACATATTAAAATAACTCCATGCCGGATCGGATAGTACATTGATTATTCGACCGCCATGGCCGCATTAACCTAAACAAAGGAGTAAGGATATGCCGGTCAGGAGAAGCACTCGCTACACCTCCAAGAATTCCACCAAGTGGAATCGCTCCAGCAAAAAGCGCTGGGCCAATGGCAAACCCTGGACACCGACTGAGGTGAAGACCCTCAGAAAGATTTACAAAGACACCCCGACCAAGGACATCGCCCGCAAGTTCCGCCGCACTGTTTCCTCGGTGCAGGCCAAAGCTGGCGACCTCGGTCTGAGAAAGAACAAGACTTATCTGAAGAAAATGCGTTCCAACCAGTGGCGTTAAAAATAAGAGAGTCTTCTTTTAAAGCCTGCCCGTCACCGGTCAGGCTTTTTTATTTGCCCTCATAAATGATTTACAGAATTTGCCCCGGGTCGTATATTCCCAAAAACAAGCTTGCATATTAAACCATCTCATAAAGGAGGAAATATGTTTAGGACTATTGAAGATTTCGAGTCGATCTGGAAAATTGAGTCGGAGAATACGATCAATGTGATGAAATCCCTGACACAGGAATCACTCTCGCAGTCTGTCGCCGATGGTCACCGAGATATAGGACGCATAGCCTGGCATAATATTTTGACTATTCCCGAGATGATATCGCACACCGGACTGGAGTTTAAAGGCATCAAGGAGGACGATCCTATGCCGGACGGCCTCGAGAAGATAATCGATGCTTACAAGGACGCCTCTGAGCAGCTCATGAGCGAAATCAAATCGAAGTGGAGTGATGAGGACTTGCTCAAGGAAGATGATATGTACGGCCTGAAGTGGAAGAAAGGATTTACGCTCTATATTCTGGTGGTACATCAGGCTCATCACCGCGGGCAAATGACGATCTTGATGCGTCAGGCCGGTCTGAAAGTACCCGGAGTATGCGGACCTTCCAAAGAGGAATGGGCGAATTTTGGCGGCGAAGCTCCGGAGATTTAAAGGACAAATGAGCTCCGAATTTCTCTTTAAAATATTGCTGTAGATAAAGTTTGTGACAACGGATCATTATGAGTAATAATAGGTTATATTTCGACTGATTTCTGCCGATATATCCCCTGTAAATTGCTTTAGAAATTTCCCGTAAGCCGTTAAAAAATTTTGGATTACAACACTTGACAAAATCGGAATTGGACGTATATAGATTAAGGCCTTGTGAAGGCGGGAACAAATAGCCTCTGACCTGTGTAGTGGCTATGATGACGACGATCTGAGGAATAAGGAGAGAGAGATGATCGGGTTGACAGACTTAAAAGATATCGAAGCTATTGAGCTCGATCAGAAATACGGTGCCCACCATTATAACCGGCTGAAAACCGTAATTCGCAAAACCAAAGGCGCCTGGCTTTACACTCAGGACGGTACAAAAATCCTTGACTGTCTGGCAGCATACAGCGCCGCTAATCCGGGACATCACCATCCCAAAATCGTAGCTGCTATGGTTAAGGCCCTGCAGGAGGGTATGGGTTCGGTGATTTCCAACGTTATTTACACTGATGTTAAGTCACGCTTTCTGGAAAAACTCTGTACACTGCTTCCGCAGCTCGGTACACGTTTCGGTGAGAGTGGCAATGTTGCTATGGCAAAAAATGGCGGAGTCGAATCCGTTGAAACGGCTATTAAGCTGATGCGGTATTACGGGTTCAAGAACAAGGGAATTACCGACGGCAAGCAGGAGATTATTACATTCTCCAATAACTTCCATGGCCGGATGATTACGGTAATCTCATTCTCTTCGGCCAGGAAGTACAAAGAGGGTTTCGGGCCTTTGACTCCCGGATTTGTCGAGGTACCCTTTGGCGATCTGGACGCTGTCGAGAAGGCGGTGACTCCGAATACCTGTGGTATTCTGGTTGAGCCGATGCAGGGCGAGGGTGGAATGTATGTTCCTCCTCCCGGATTTTTAAAAGGCCTGCGCGATATTTGCGATAAATATGATTTGATCCTTACTGCTGACGAGATTCAGGTTGGAATGGGACGTACCGGCAAGGACTTCGCTTTCCAGCATGAAGGTGTTATTCCCGATGCAGTGATCCTGGGCAAGGCAATTTCCGGCGGACTGGTTCCTCTCTCTGTATTGGTTACCAATGCCTATCTGATGAATATGGCTTTCTCGCCGGGTTCCGACGGTTCCACTTACGGTCACTATCCGCTTTCCATGGTCGCGGGCAATGCCGCGCTTGATGTTTTCAAGGAAGAGGATCTTTCGGGTATGTCGGCTCGCAAAGGTGAATACATGAAAAAGCAGATTCTGGATATCGCATCCCGCTCAGAGCATGTCAAGGAGGTTCGGGGCCAGGGTCTCTTTATCGGAATCGAGGTCAATAATGGCGATGCTATGTTCTTCTGCCGCCAGCTTCTGGATATGAACATGCTGGCCAACGACAGTCACGGTCATACGATACGGATTTCACCCCCGTTGATTATCGATGATTCCGAACAGCAGTACATCCTCGAACGTCTCGAGAGAGTGCTGGCGGGCAAACAGGAGCCTGTGACAAAATAGAGTTATATCATCTTAATAGCAGCGCCTCGGTTATTAATCGAGGCGCTTTTTTATTGAATGATTTGGTTTGATGGAGAATATAATATTAGACCCAGATTGCCTATGAATGATTTAGATAGATTTATGGGGAAGCTTGATTTTGAGTTTGATTGGAATTCCCGTCAGATGCGGGCTTTGAAAAATTTATTCAACATGTTTTCGATGTCAACCATCTTGAACGGCTTGTTGATAAACCCGTCGGCCAGTTCTGAGAGAAGCGTATCCTCCTCCTCGGCCAGATTGTATCCTGAAATTACCACAACCGGTAAATCGGGATGGTTCTCCTTGATATTTTTCAGGAGTTCCGATCCGGACATTTCAGGCATACGTAAATCGGTGATTACCATCGAAAAGGAATCGCCGCCAAGAATATCGATGGCCTCCTGACCGTTCCCGGCACGCTGGGAATCGAACTCGAAAATTTCGAGCATCTCCGCCAAAAGGCTGGACATATTCGGATTGTCATCGACTATTAAAATCTGCTGTTTGGCCATTTCGCTCCTATTTCCCTAAACACTATTATTATCATCGGCCAAATAAGTTATTCTCTTAATTAAATGTTTAACTCCCTCTTTTTTAATGGCCGAAAGAAAGAAGTTTTTAAGGTCGGGGGTGAAATAATGGCCGAATTCGGCGTAAGGTTCGGGTGATTTATCTATCTTATTGAAAGCCATAATCATGGGGATTTTATCGGCCCCTATGTCCGACAATACCTCGTTGACATTGGCTATCCGCTTGAGATAATGAGGATGGGAGAAATCGACCACATGAATCAGCAGGCTGGATAATCGGACCTCATCCAGCGTCGATTTAAATGAGGCCACCAGTTGGTGCGGGAGCTTGTTGATAAAACCGACTGTGTCGGTCATAAGGACTTTGTGGCCGTTGGAATCGGACAACTTGCGGGTGGTCGAGTCGAGCGTGGAAAAAAGCCGATTTTCGGTGGTAACGCCGGATTTGGTCAGGCAGTTGAAGAGTGTGGATTTGCCGGCATTAGTGTAGCCTACAAGGCAGACACGGAACAGATCGAGCCTGTTTTTGCGCTGGGTGATACGCTCATTATCTATCTTTTTTAGCTTCTTTTTCAGGATTTTTATTTTGTTGTTGATCAAACGCCTGTCCGTTTCGAGCTGGGTTTCACCCGGCCCCTTGGTGCCGATTCCGCCGTACTGCTTGGAGAGGTGTGTCCACTGGCGTGTCAGCCGTGGAAGCAGGTGATTTAGCTGGGCCAGTTCCACCTGTGCTTTGGCCTCGTTTGTTTTGGCCCTGTTGACGAAGATGTCAAGAATCAGGGTGGTTCGGTCAATTACCTTTATATCCAGGCGATTTTCCAGGTTGCGGATCTGGGCGGGCGTTAATTCCTCGTCGAAAATAACGACATTGGCGCGTTCCGATTCAGCCAGATCCCGGATTTCGGAGACTTTGCCCTTGCCTATAAAATAGGCCGCATCGATCTTTTTTCTTTCCTGGGTTACGATATTCTGGACTTTCGCTCCGGCGGAGGTTGCCAGAAGCCTTAATTCCTTGAGGGATTCATCGAATTCATGGTCGATGGTTCTGGGGAGTTTTACGCCCACCAGTATGGCGCGTTCGGTCTTATCTTCATTGACAGTTTCGTAAAAGTCTGCTATAAAAACCTTCCTTTAACCGGCTTAAATTAATACTCTTCCATCATATAATAATACGAAAGTATTTCCTGAATATTATACTTTTGTATCCTCAATAAGTTTATAATAATTTTCCGCCTGTGCCTTGGGAATGGATTTCCCGGGCACCTCCAGAACCTCGACCGTGATTTTATGATTTTTGTAGTATATATCGATCAGATCGCCGGGGTTGATATCATGAGCAGGTTTCGTACGGCTGCCATTCAGACGTACTTTACCGCCCTGAATCCATTCTTTGGCTACAGTCCGTCTTTTAATCAGGAATACAGTTGATAGGTAATCGTCAATTCTCATCTATTCTTATGTCGACGTAGATTTTTTCTTTGGCTTCCTCGAGCCATTCCTGCAATACAATGTCGCTTTTCTGTCTTTTGGCGAATTCGCGAAGCCTGTCCCAGTCCTCTTCCAGAGACATGGCACGCGAGTCCTGGCGATCGAGAACCTTGAGCAGATGATACCCGAAATCGGATACGGTCGGTTCGGAGATTTCGCCTGCCTCAAGACCGGCAACAGCGGTTTTGAATTCCGGGGTTAGTTTGTCCACCGCAAACCAGCCCAGCTCACCGCCCTGTTTTTTCGTGTCCCCGTCGTCCGAATACTCTTTGACAAGCTCGGTAAATTCGGCATTACCGTCAGCCAGCACGTTGTGAAGACTGTCGGCCAGCGCCAACACACGCTGCTCGTCTTCCTGGGAGGGTTCGGTACGGAAGAGGATATGCCGGGCATGTACACGGTCAGGCAGTTTATCCTCGACTTTGATTACGTGATAACCTAGACGTGTCTTGAACGGTTCGGAAATCTGCCCCGGCTCCAGACTGAAAACTTTATCCTCGAATTCCCTAAAGAGAGTTCCTTTTTCAAAATAGCCCAGATCGCCTCCCGATGCCGCAGTTCCCTGATCTTCGGAATAGAGCTGGGCCAGGGTGGTGAAGTCGCCGCCCTCATCCAGAAGTTTTTTGACTTTTTCCGCCTTCATCCGGGCGGAGTCCAAAGTAGCCCCGGAGGCCTCGATATTCAGCAAAATATGCGATAATTTGATCGCCTCCGGCTGAGAAGGCAGCGAATCCCTGTACATTTCATAAAACTCCCGCACTTCAGCCGAGGTGACAGTGACGTCAGCCATAAAACGCTGAACATATCGGTCACGGATCAACTGGTTGCGGACCTCGCGCCTGAACTTGGCCTTCAATTCGCGAATATTCAAACCTTCCAGCCTCATCTGAGCCTCAAACTCGGCCTCGGTCGGAAAGCGCGAACGCAACTCCTCGATTTTCTGCTGCAATGCCTGCTCGATCTGCTCTTCCTTGATATTCAGGGTAGTATCCTTTTGAGCCTCTACCAGCAATAGCTTATCGGTAACCATCTGCTGCAGGATGATTTCCCTCAGACTGTCGGCCTCGGCCGGAGTCAGATTCGGATTTTCCATCTGCATCAGAAACATCTGCAACTGGAAATCGAGCTCCGAAACCAGGATGATCTCGTCGCCCACAACCGCGGCTATTTTGTCGACCAGTTCACGTTTCTGGCCGAATGCCGAAGCGCTCAAAAATAGTACCAGACAAAGTAAGAGGATTATTTTGAAAACTCTATTCATATTCTTCCTTATCGATTGTTTCCCATATTAAATCGTATTTTACATCGATATCGAAACGGTCCCTGTTCTCGGCCATCCATTCCTCGAGAGCCGTCTCTTTTTTCTTGTTTTCAAGCTCTGTTTTGACCTGAGTGGCGACTTCGTCAAACAACTTAACCTGTTGATCCCTCACGGCAACGAGCTTCACGATAGACCAGTTGTCGCCTACCGGAAAAGGCTCGGAGAACTGGCCAGCTTTAAGCTGATTGGCGCGCTCGAACAGAGTCGGGAAGTTGTACTCAGCAATAAACCCGAGGTCGCCATTGGAATTCTGTGCGGTGGGACGGATTGTATTGGCGGCCAGTTCATCGAAGTTGCTGCCATTCTGCAAGCGTTCATGAATCCTTTCGGCATCCGCCTCGGTCTCGATCAGGATTTCTTTCACATGCAGTTTTTTCGGCACGACATATTCATCGGCGTGAGCCTGGTAGTATTCCGCCACCTCATCCTCGGATACGAATCCCTTTTCCTCGACTATTAGTTCCTTCATCTTGGCCGCCATGATCTGATCCTTGTAGAAACGGGCGGCATCCTTGTAATCCACGGTTTCGGACAGCTCCATATCCTCGGCCTTTTGCTGAAGCAGATCCATGAGCTTCAAATTGAAGATGGCTTTTTTGAGGTTTTCGATTTCGTTAAATGGCGGACGCTGATTGTCGTTCCAGCGCGCGGTCTGCAGAAGATATTCTCCCAGCGTAACCTCACCGCCGTTGTAGGTGGCCAGAATCATATTGCGCTCGTATTGAGCCAGATCGTCAGGATTGAAGGTGTTCTTTCTGAAGGGCACTCCGCCGATAACGTCGGGATAGAGCGTTGCCGCTTTATCATATATAAATTCCGCAGTTTCCTCGTTAATTTTTACATTGGCTTCCTCGAAAAGCTCGTCATAAAATTCATTCTGTACCCTGGCTTTTTTCTCGGCCTGAATTCGGGAAATAAGCATATCCTCAATCTGCTCCAGGGGCTGGCGTTCAACCTCGCGCCTTTCGGTTACGGTGGCGATATCCCATCCGCCGGGCACGCTGAATAGCACGGTCTCACCCGGTTCGAGATTGAAGACATTATTCTGAAATTCCTCCGAGAGGCTGACCCAAGTTCTGTATCCCAGATCGCCGCCCTCCACAGCGCTGGCCTCATCCAGAGAATATTTCCGTGCCATCCCGGCAAAGTCCGCGCCGTTTTCGATCGCATTAAAGACCGAATCCGCGCGAGTGCTGTCCTCCAGAAAGATCACCGACATCTTAACTTCCTCGTCCATATTCTCGTACCAGGTTTCGATCTCATCCCTGGAAACGTCGATAAAAGGAAGGATTTTGGCTTTGAAGAGCTCGTCTCTCATAAAGGCCGGGCGGCTGTCTTTGACAAGCTTGATAATTTCTTGATCCTTTTGAAGACCAAGCTCATAAGCCGCCTCAACAAACACATACATATTTATTAAAGAATCCAGATATTCCTTTTTGGCGTTGTATTCTTCCTCAGCTGAGGCGAAATCGGTGGCATACATTTCATCAAAATCTTCCATAAGGAATACTTTCAGTTCCGATTCGCCGATTTTCGCAATAGTTTCGCTTTCGGCTCTTTCCTTCTTATGATACTGCGGGTCAGACGTGTCTCTGTCGCCGCCTCCACATGAGATCGAAGCAATTAATGAGATAATCAGTATTAATGCGCTAAGTTTTTTCATCTACTCACCTCAGAAGTTTTTATAATTTTTCCGGTGTATTGTTCCGAATAACCTTCAAAGATAGTTTCTAAGCCAATAATTGCAAGCTAAATTTGAACTTTTGGCCCCAGTCCGAATCCTCGTAATCCCTGTAGTCAATTGTGATTGTGAAGTCCCCGGTGGAGCTGAATTCTATCGGCTCGGTTAATTTCGAGGCCAGGTTCGATACCTGCTTTTTAGAGGGAAGGTAATCGTTTGAATAAACGATTTTGAGGAATTTATTGCGAAATGCCAGACGGCTCAGCTTAAGACGGCTGGCCAAAAGTTTGACTTCCGCCATTTCAAAGAGATTTTCCGCCTCCTGAGGCATCTGCCCGTAACGGTCTATAACCTCAAGCTTAAGCTCATTTATCTCCTTGTAATCCTCGGCCTGCGCAAGACGTTGATAGAGTTCGACCTTTTGTTGAGAATAGGGGATATAATTGTCGGGGAAATACAGTTCCAGATCGACATCCATCTTAACCTCGATTCTCTCTTCGATCTTTTCGCCTTTCAGTTCGGCCACGGCCTCTTTCAGGAGCTTCAGATAGAGATCGAAACCGACCTCCTCGATGAAGCCGTGCTGCTGAGGTCCCAGCATATTGCCGGCGCCGCGGATTTCCAGATCCTTCATGGCGAGCTGAAAACCGGAGCCGAGTTCGGTATGCTGCTCCAGAGCTTTCAGTCGCTTTCTGGCGGTATTAGTCAGAAGCTTTAAGGGCGGAATCAGGAGCAAGGCCTGCGCACGCCGCGTGGACCGTCCCACCCTTCCGCGCAACTGATACAACTGTGCCAGACCAAAATGATCGGCGCGATTGATGATAATCGTGTTGACCATGGGGATATCCAGACCCGATTCGATGATGCTGGTAGAAAGCAGGACATCGTAATGCTGGGATAAAAACGAGAGCATAATCTCCTCCAGCTCCTTCTCCGGCATCTGGCCGTGCGCGACAGCTATACGTATATGCGGCAGGAGTTTGGAAAGATAACGGTAAATCGACAGGATTGTCTGGACACGGTTGTGTACGAAGTAGACCTGTCCGCCTCTTTCCACCTCGCCCAGTATTCCCTTGCGAATTGCCTCAGGATGGAATTCGGAGATCTCTGTATTGATTGGCAGCCGGTCTTTGGGAGAGGTGTTTATGACCGACATGTCCCGCGCACCCAGAAGCGACATCTGCATAGTCCTCGGAATCGGGGTGGCGGTCATAGTCAGAACGTCGACCTGGCTTTTCATCTTTTTGATTTTTTCTTTATGGGCAACACCGAAACGCTGTTCCTCATCGACCACAAGGAGTCCGAGTTCTCTGAAATTCACATCTTTGGAAAGCAGGCGGTGAGTTCCGATAATAATATCGACCCTGCCCTCGGCCAGGTCTTTGATAATCTCACGCTGCTCTTTTCGGGATTTGAAACGCGAGAGCATCTCGATACGGACAGGAAAATCTGCCAACCGGTTGCGGAAGGTCGATTGATGCTGCTGAGCCAAAATAGTGGTCGGCACCAGCACCGCCACCTGCTTGTCGTCGCAGACCGTTTTGAAGGCCGCACGGATCGCTACCTCGGTTTTGCCGAAACCAACATCACCGCAGATCAGGCGATCCATCGGATTTCCCGCTTCCATATCTTCCTTGATATCGGAGATAGCATCGAGCTGGTCAGGTGTTTCGTCGAATGGGAATGATGCCTCCAGTTGATGCATCCAGGTCGAATCCTGCGAAAACTTGAAGCCGGGACGGGCTTTGCGTTTGGCATAGAGACGCAGGAGTTCCTCGGCCATTTTGGCGATAGCTTTCTTGGTTCTGGCTTTTGTCTTCTGCCAGGCAGTGCCGCGAAGAGTGCTTAGTTTCGGCCGTCCCTCCTTGCCGATGTATTTCTGAACACGATTGAACTCTTCTATAGGCACATAGAGCTTATCATCCTTATCATACATAATCAACAGGCAGTCCCGCCTGCGATTCTCGATAGTAAGCTCCTCCAGACCGCGATATTTGCCGATGCCATGATCGACATGCACAACAAAATCGCCGACATTCAAATTGGTGTAGGATGATATCGCCACACCCTCTTTGATTTTGGCTTTGCGGTAACGGTGGAATTTGCGCGTAAATATCTGATGATCGGTCAGCACTACCAGATTTGTCTGCGGGTAAATAAATCCCTCGGAGATATCCAGAACCGAGGTGCTGATCCAGTCGGCATCCTCCTCCAGAATATCGCGCATGCGATCCTTTTGTACTTTGTTATCGCAGGCGAGGTAGACCGCATAATGGCGCTCCTGAAGACCTTTTATATTGCTTTTAAGAAGTTTGATCTGTGAATTAATTACGGGATGCTCATTCATTCTGAAATTGACATTTTCGGCGCTTTTTCCAAATGAGATTTCGGAGATTCGATTGTGTCCATTGAGTCGCGACTCGAACTCTTCCGGCTCAAGATAAATTCTGTCGGGTCCGGGTAACTCCTCGTATTTTTCCCGCTCCTGCTCGAAGTAGTTTGCGAACATCTCGTTTAAATCCTCGGACTCCGCTTTCAGCAGCCCCGGCTCCAGAAGATACAGGTTCGTATCGGAATCTATATAGTCGAATAAATATGGACGTTTGCCGTTAAAAAATGCTGTTGCCCATTCCAGGCCGGGAGTGTCGATTCCGAAGCGGAATTTGTCGGAGAGAATTTCCTGATCGCGTTGCGGAAGCTTTTCGATGAATTTGTCGAGCTCGGTAATTGTCAGTAGGCTCTCGCGGCGGGGAAGGAGTGTCATCTTATCCAGAGTGCCAATCGACCGCTGGTTGGCCACCGAAAAGTTTCTTATCGATTCGATGAAGTCCCCGAAGAATTCGATTCTGATGGGATTCTCGGTGGTGTAGGGGAAAATATCGACAATTCCGCCGCGTACCGAAAACGATCCCACCTCTTCTACCATAGGATCGCGCTCGTATCCAAGTTCGGTTAGACGCGAAATCAAATCATCCTGTGTCATCTCCTGATTGATTTCCATGTGCAGGGAGCTGACCGCAAGCTCGTCGGGAGCAATAGTAGGCTCCAGGATTGCATGGACTGAGGCAGTTACGATAATATCATCGCGGTTCTGGAGATTGAAAAGCGTTTCCAGTCGCTCACCGATATTTTCCGCCGCCGGAGTTTTCCATTGATAGGGTTTTATATTCCAGCACGGAAATTGAAAGGCGAGGCCGTTGCCGGATATTTCGTTGATGTCGTTCTTGATCGCAAAGGCCTCTTTTTCGGTTTTTGTTATAACAAGATATTTGCCGGGAAACTCTTTGAACCAGTTGTAGAGGAAAAAGCTTCTGCCAGCGCCCACAAGGCCAGAGATTTCCAGATTATTCCGGCCTAAATTGGAAAGCTCAATTGCATTCTTGTACGAATCGGAATTTTTTATTATTTCAAGTATTTTTTCTTTCATACCTTACGCCAAACGCAAAAAGCCCACAGCCCCGTGTTCCGGGGGGTGGGTAGCGAAATCATAATGTTAATAATGCCATCGGCATTAGCCCGACAAATATAAGCTTGAGTATTCAATTGTCAATTATTACATATACTAATCTGAACCTTGAAAGGTTCAAACGGTTTATAGAAAAACGAGATTTTAAATATGGAGATGACAGATGATAGACTTTGAATTGACCGAAGATCATAAGATGGTACAGTCGGTGGCGCGCGAAATCGCCGAGAGGAAGGTGGCACCGACCATACGTGATTTCGATCGCGAACATAAATTCGATCCGACTCTGATCCCGGCCCTAAAGGAGGCCGATCTTCTGGGAGTATGTATCCCGGAAAAGTACGGCGGGATGGGTATGGATTATATCAGCCTGGGGCTGGTATGCGAGGAGCTGGAATATGCCGACACCTCGGCCCGGGTGATATTTTCGGTGCATATCGGCTTGAATTCGATAACTCTTTTGGGATGGGCGAATGAGGAGCAGAAGGAGAAATATCTGGTTCCGCAGGCCAAAGGGGAGAAAATTTCAACTTTCGGATTGACAGAGCCGGGGGCCGGTACAGATGCGGTTGGAATTGCCACTACCGCCGATAAGGACGACGATCATTATTTGTTAAATGGGGAGAAGATGTGGATTTCGCTGGCCGATGTGGCTGATAACTTTCTGATTTTCGCCTGGACCGATCGCGATAAAAAAGAAAAGCGCGACCATTCCGGAATCTCCTGCTTTATCGTGGAGAAGGAATTCGAGGGCGTGACCACCGGCTCGATTCACGGCAAGCTGGGAGTGCGTGCCGGCAATACCGGCTGGATTGCCATGCAGGATGTCAGGGTTCCGAAGGAAAACATGGTGGGCGAGCCGGACGAGGGCTTTAAGATTGCCATGACCTGCCTTGACGGCGGACGGTACACCGTGGCGGCAGGTTCGACCGGCCTTATAAAGGCCTGTATCGATGCTTCAGTGGAATACTGCCAGACACGCAAGACATTTCAATCCGAGATCAGTCAGCATCAGTTGGTGAAAGAGATGCTGGCGGAGATGGAGTATGGTTATCAGGCCGGAAGGCTCTTATGGTGGAAGGCCGGTTGGCTTAAGAATAAAGGTGTACGCAATACGCGAGAGACTGCTATGGCGAAATGGTTCTGTACCGATCAGGCCGAAAAGGCCGCTTACAATGCCGTGCAGGTGCATGGGGCTTACGGCTTCTCCGATGAGTACCCTGTGGAACGATTCTTCCGCAATTCCAAGGGAGCTGCGATTTATGAGGGCACTCGCGAGATTCAGAAGCTTATGCAGGCGGATTATCTGCTGGGATTCAGGAAGGACAAGAATCCGCGCTTGATGATACCGGGATACGAAGAATAAATTGAGATAAATGGATTGGATGGCCGGGTCAGATTAGTTTGGCCTGGCTTCTTTTAGGATAGGGGCTTTGATTTAATGATAGACATAGCAGTATGACCGATTGAATCCACATTTCAATGGGGTACAAAAAGCATTCGAATACAAAAGACAGGGCGGGACAGGACGCAATCAGCCTGCCTGATTAATCAGGGCAAGTAGTACGGGGATCCCTGTCCCACCCAGCATATATTATTCTCCGCAGCCGTATTCGTCTATGAGTTCATCTATGAAACCGGGTTCAAACGGATTTCTCTTCGATACTGTTTCAGGAGTCACGTATTCTGTCCCGACGAATACTTTAAAATCGAATGTTACTCTTACTCTGGCGCAGGTGACCTCCCAGTCATCGAAGTCGCCATCTTCATCGTTGTCAATACCCTCGCAGTTGCAGCTCTTCCAGCCGGGTATGCTGGCTATAGAATATCCTTGTATGACATCGGCGATCTCCTCTCCATATCTCTCAAATGTAACCCCGCCTAAGTCATCAACTCCGCACCTGCATTCATCTTCGTAGTATGGCCCGCCCGGCCATCCGAAGAACATTGGATCGGAGTCGTCGTCTGAATCGGTGCATTCATATCTTGTGGTAAGATACTGGGCGCTTCCGGCCAGCCCTTCGCGCTGGCAGTTGCCGTTATAGATAGAGCCCCAGGATTCGATGGCGCTGTTTTCATCCAGCTCATCGGCATTGAATAACATAAATACATTATCCGTATCCGAATAATTACCTATAACAAGTATGAGATCGGGATAGTTGCCGTATCCGCATAAATTTTCGGAGTTGACTTTCCTTGTGGCCGCAACCGCGCTGGTCTGGAAAGTGTAGTTGATCTCGAAAACGCCGTCGGCATTCAT
>WJIM01000140.1 GCA_014730285.1 Candidatus Zixiibacteriota bacterium | reverse complement strand
TCTCCCTTTCGGCGACAGTCACACCCGGCATAAGATCGTCACCGGTTTTACCGATGACCTTAAGACATCCCGGACAGGCCATCATAGTAACGCCCAGATCGGCCAGCTTTTTGATCTGTGTATGCAATGACGGGAAATGGCTGAATGTCAGATCCTCGGAATCGTTTAGCACCACCTGCGCGCCGTCAATATCGAAGTAGATCAGAACATCCTGGGTCTCGACCATCATAACAGCCATCTGCAAAGCCATCAGTACCTCGTGCGGATTATCGGGACCCTTGGTAATGTGGATGAACATTCCATCGGTCAAGGGCTCTACCGGCTCCTCGATACTCGTATTTTCGGCAGAGGGCTGACATGCGATGATAAACGCCAGCGCAAGCAAAATCAAGAATAAACTGTACAATTTCATATTCCCTCCTTTAAGAAATGTTGAAAAAGTCGGTGATCGTCATTCCGAGGGAGTTCCGCCGAAGGCGAGAACGACTGTGGGAATCTTCCGCGTTTGCCTCAGGAAGAACCGCGGAGATCATCACGTCGCCCTCGACAATGTCGGGGCTCCTCATGATGACACTTCTCGCTACATTCCGGTTTTTCAACAACTCCTGTAAATTTTGCAAGATAGACAGGTATATATTAAATCCATTTTTACATTTTATCAATAGAATTTAAGTGTTTTACTTAGAACTTCTCCCGCAATCTCCTTAGGGGAAAATCTCCTGAAATTCCAGCCAAAAGTCGTCTGCAGAAAGCAACGTAAAATCCCGATTCAATTAATGTAAACTCGGGGCTATTGGCAGAGACAGAGATCGTAAAAACAGAATTTGGGGCGGCTTTACTCGCAGATTTTTCTGCTCAGAAAAAGTACAGATTGAAGAGAGCTTGATCAGGGTTTCCCGGATCAAGTCGAATCGGGGCTCGACTATTCTCGTAAGTTCTTGTCCCACAACGCAAGATTTATTCGAAATACGCGTCATGTTTGGCATGAAAATTTATCTACTAAAGTTGAGGAAATAATATGTGGGTAACGAATGTAAATAACATCATTGGGGGTCAGAAGACCATGTCTAACAGCATCAGTTCATACCGCAGAGGATTACCACAGGAGTATGGCCCGCAAAGAACAATCTATAGAATTATTCTTTGTCTGGTTTTGGCATTTGCGATATTGATTCCCGCCCGTCTGGCGGCAGAGTATAAAACCGAGTTCGCCGATACGGTTGTACTCAGTTCCGGGGATCTACCGTATAACGTCCCTCAGAGCAATTTGCTGATTTTGACCAGCGGCAACCTGCACGCCAGTGGAACCGCCATCAATGTCGGCGACCGCAACGACATCATGATCGACGGCGGCGGTGATACGATCTTCTTTGGAAGCGGGGAAGGCGATTTCGTTCACGGCGTAAGGATGTCATACAGCCCGGAACGGATTCAGATAAAAAATTTAACGCTTATTCATGATGTACCCGATGCCACTCTGGCCGAGGACTGCTCGCCTATTCATCTTTACGGCGATGACAGTGTCTGGGTCAAAAATGTCAATATGGTTTCGCGAGGTGTTGAGGGTAACTGTATCGACGCTACCACAAAATACGGAAACGGTATTTCGAATTTATGGGTGGAGGACTGCGAATGCGATAACCGCGCTCACAGCTACTACAGCCGTAACGCCGATCCCGCGGCGGCATTCAGGGTATGCGCCGATATCTCCACACTTGGTGCGGGAGAGTATACCGGTAAATTCGAGAATGTCACGGTTACCAGAACGCCTCATTCAGCAATCTACGCGGTCGGCGGCAGCGATAATCGTCCGGTAATGATAATTCACGACTGCAGCCTGACAGTTGATGCGCACAATGATATGTATGACACTACCAATGCAACCGTTTTTCATTCTTCCGGCGATCCGTTTGCAATAAGTGTATTCAGGCTGGGCGCCGGATCACAGATATATAACAATGTTATCCGCTCGGGAGAGCAGTACGAGGGCGGACAGGGCATGATGATCCAGGGTGCGCAGGGTACGGCTTCTAATCCCGTCGAAATATATAATAATGATGTTCAGGTTCATTGCGGCCCCACTCAATCTGACCTGCGTTACGGCGGTGATGGCAAGTCAATTGGTTTTTATCTTCGCTGGCCCGAGGGCGATTCCAAAATGTCGAACTGTTATGTGAAGATCAGGGACAATATTTTCAAAACTTATGCCGACGCCCTGACCGATCTCGATAACGGCGGCACCGCACATACCGGGGGCTCCGCGCAGGGCATCCGTATCCATGCCGACAGCGGATTTCATAACTGTGAACTCGTCAACAACCGCGTTTTCGCTATGAGATCGGATTCGCTGGTTGACACGGGTTATGTGGAAACGGTTGCGGCTATGATCGCCAAAGTCGATACTAATCGAAGCGACAGCTACGCGCTGACTCATATGCAAGATGTTCACGATAACGTATTCAAAGGAAACTATTACTTCTCGCTGACTTCACCGCTGTACATCGGCAGTGTCGCACAGCATCTGCTGGGCGGCGGCAATCTGATTATGTATGCCGACACATTGCACTGTCCGGAAGCGGCAGGCGGAAACACATCAGTGGAATTTCCTCAGTACGGCACATTCAGATACAGCTCCACCGGAAGCAGACTTATCGATTATACATATCTCGGCTATTCTAATGATGAGGATATAAAATGGGGTAATATCAATACCGACTGCAACGGCCTCGGCAAAGATTTGCGCTACGACAGAATCGCCACGATCAAAGTTGAAGACGATCAGGGAAATGATTTGAGCGGGGCGACGGTAACAATAGTAAACAACTACGGACAACTGGTTGCATCGGGAAGCACTGACTCATTCGGCGAATTCACCGATACGGTCACTTATAAGGCCAGGCATTACAACAGTCCTTACGACGATGGTTCATGCTACTGGGAGGATTCACTTCTTTTCAATGATTTCACGATTAAGGCCAAGTACGGCGGGGACAGCAGTATCACAACCCTCGCAATCAATGCCGAGACGGCATTTCCGTTTAATATGTCCCTTAACGGGGACGTTCCTGCCAACAATCCGCCCTCAACGCCGTTGCTGGCCAGCCCTTCAAACGGGGCATCTCTTGAAGACCTAACGCCGGTACTGACCATAAACAATTCATCAGATACTGACGGCGATGCATTGACCTACAGTTTTCAGGTATCATCAAATTCGAGCTTCACCTCCATCGTTGCCCAGACAAGCGGTCTTAGCGAGGGCGGCGGTTCAACTACGTCATGGACAATCTCGCCGAATCTATCAGATGGAAACGGCTATTACTGGAGAGTGAGAGCTTATGATGGTGAGGATTATTCTGGATGGTCGTCATCCAGAACATTCAGCGTCAATCTTCCAAACAATGTACCGTCCACACCGGTTCTGGCAAGTCCTTCGGATGGAGCAACTCTTGATAATTTAACACCGGTATTGACCGTCAACAATTCATCCGATTCTGACGGCGATGCGCTGACATATAGTTTCCAGGTATCATCGAATTCAAGCTTCACAGCCATCGTTGCGCAGACAAGCGATCTTTCCGAGGGCGGAGGTTCAACAACCTCATGGACAGTCTCGCCTGATCTTTCTAATGGAAACAGCTATTACTGGAGAGTAAGGGCTTATGACGGTGAGAATTATTCTGCATACTCACAGACCTGGGCATTTAATATAGACTATACCAATCCCAATGATCCTCCCACCCCGCCGGTATCGGAACAGCCGCCCGCAGGCGATTCGGTCGACAGTCCCAACCCGATACTTGTTGTTACGAATTCGGTTGATGCGGATGGAGATGATCTCTATTACCATTTCGAGGTCTGGCATGATCTCGATCAAAATTTCGTGAAGGCCTCTCTCCCGCTTCCGGAGGGATCGGGATCAACAACCTCATGGCAGGTCGATACGGCCCTCGAAGATGGCGAATATTACTGGCGCGCCCGTACCTATGACGGTCAAGATTATGCCGACTGGACGCAATGGTCAAACTTCTATGTCGAAACATCCCAGCCCAACGAACCGCCGTCAACACCGGCGCTTGCCGATCCGGATGACGGCGCGGTGCTGACATCGACAGCACCGGTTCTGACAACGGGCAATTCAACCGATCCTGATGGTGATGATTTAAGATATAGTTTTCAGGTGGCCTTGAGTTCGGATTTCTCCTCTATTGAGGCACAGGTGAGTAACCTTTCGGAGGGCTCGGGCGATAATACTTCCTGGACAGTTTCTCCGGAGCTGTTGGATGGAAACGCCTATTACTGGCGAGTGAGGGCTTATGATGGGACTGATTATTCAAACTGGTCGGATTCCAGATCATTCTCAATCGAGGTTCCCAATAACAGTCCCAGCATCCCGGTTCTGGCCTCGCCCGATGACAGTTCTTCGGTGGAAATCCTGAGACCGGTTTTAACACTCAATAATTCAAATGATCCCGAAGGTGATGTTCTGGTGTACGACATCCAGATCTCTACCTCGCAGACATTTATGATACCTCTGGCAGCGGAGTATGGCGTAGCTGAGGGATCAGGAGAGACAACGTCGTGGACCGTTCCCAACGATCTTTCCGACGGCGGCCGCTATTTCTGGAGGGCGCGTGCATACGATGGCGAATCTTACTCGGGATGGTCAGACGTCTGGACGTTCGTAGTTGAACTACCCAATAACGCTCCCACAACGCCTGTGCTGGCCTCGCCTGCCAATGGCAGCAGCGTTTCTACCCTCACCCCTGTCCTGGTGAGTAATAATTCCGCCGATGCCGACGGTGATGATTTGACATACGATTTCCAGGTATCGTCAAACTCCAGTTTCAGTTCAATTTCGGCCGAGGTAACAGGCCTGTCCCAGGGCTCCGAATCGACCACGGAGTGGACAGTGGACAGCGATCTTACAGACGGTAACACGTATTTCTGGCGTGTTCGGGCAACGGACAGCGAGGATTATTCCGGATGGTCACAGGTAAGATCATTCGTGATCGACCTGCCCAATAATGTGCCCACAGCGCCCGTTCTGGCAAGCCCGGGTAATGGCGGAACGGTAACGAGTCTATCGCCTGAGCTTACTGTCAATAATTCATCCGACGATGATAATGATGCTCTTACATATCATTTCCAGGTGTCGAGTAATTCAAGCTTTACGGCCATAGTCGCTCAGCAGTCCGAAATCTCCGAAGGCTCCGGGAGCACCACATCCTGGATCGTGAACAGTTCTCTGAACAACCAGACGAATTTCTGGTGGCGGGTACGTGCCTATGACGGCGAGGATTATTCAGCATATTCGCAGACTTCAGTATTTTATGTAGACTACATCGAGCCGAATGATCCGCCTGAACCTCCGGAATCGGATCAGCCGCCCGCAGGCGATTCGGTCGACAGTCCCAATCCGATACTTGTTGTAGCGAATTCGGTCGATCCCGACGGGGATGATCTCTCGTACCATTTCGAGGTCTGGAACGATCAGCAGTCAGAGCTGTTAAAAGCCTCTCCGCCGGTCCCGGAAGAATCGGGTTCTACGACTTCATGGGAAGTCGATACCGCACTCGAGGATGGACAGGAGTATCACTGGCGTGCACGTTCATTTGACGGCAGTGAATATGCCGACTGGACGCAGTGGTCAAACTTCTATGTCGAAATGTCTCCGCCCAATGGACCGCCATCAATACCCACAATCGTTTTGCCAAACGACGGCGATACGCTTATCGGATCGACACATACGCTTGTAATCGGCAACAGCAACGATCCGGATGGAGATGAAATTACCTATGAATTTTTGATCTGTTCCGACAGCGGCATGTCGCAGCCGGTTGAAAATGTGGTTAACGTTGCTGAAGGTACGACAAACACGACTTTCATTACCTCAGCCACTCTTGAACAAGGAAACACATACTGCTGGCACGCGCGGGCATGCGACGGGCAGGATTCATCGGAATGGTCTGAGACTCGCTCCTTCGTGCACTTCGACTTCACAGCCGGCGTAGATGATATTCCTATTCCGGAGTCTCCGCTGGAGGGCGAGGTGGTACATAACCTGAGGCCGACATTCAGAATCCAGACCAATGAAAGCGATGTTGGCGTGGATTTCTATTTCGAGGTATCCGATAATTCGGAATTCGTAAATCCGATTTATTCCGGTCCGGTAGAGGGATCTCGGAACAAAACATCCTGGCGTTCCGATCAAAATCTCGTGCCGAATTTCACCTATTACTGGAGGGCAAAAGCAGAAGAGTCTGGATGGTGCGATCCGATCTCATTCTCGACCATAGGGCATGTGCATGTCTCGCCTAATCCATTCCGCCCCGACAAGGATGGCGAGGAGATTGTATTCAGAAATCTGCCGCAAAAATCTGACATCACAATAACGACTGTCAGCGGAGATATTGTATACCGTATGCAGGCGGCAGAGGGTCCGGAGATCGTATGGAACGGCAGAAATTATAATAATCAGCTGGTTGCCAGCGGGGTATACCTCTACTTCGTCAGCAGTCCGGACAGTTCCGAATCGGGTAAAATTGCTGTGATTAGATAACTTATTTGGGTTGTGCGGAAAAGACGTCCGGTTGAAACCGGGCGTCTTTTTTTATCTTTTCTGTTTTATTTTTCTTCTATTTTTCTCATATTTAGGAAAATCTAAATACGCACCATGAGGAGAAACAGAAATGAAGACAATTTTGCCAGCCGCATTCGCACTAATATTGATAATTCCCCTTTACCTGAACGGGCAGAACCTTCCTCCCGGCGAAAGCCCTCCTCCGGATGTTTTCGAACGTATCGAAAACGCCGGTGAGGCCGGGAAATACGAAAACGCGCCTTATGTAATCGTGATGGATTCCAGTGTTAACCGTGTCAATGACCTGGGAATATCATATATTGATAATTATATGCTGTTCAAAGCCCTCACCGATGCCGGGTGTAAACAACTGGCGGTGATTACCAGAGGATATGAGCCCTTAAGCAGCATAATCGAGTTCCGCGAAATCAATATTATCAGAGACACGCAGAAAATAGCGGTTGACCTGGAGAATGTGAAAGACCTGCCTGCTCCGCAGTCGGGCATTTACTGGGGTGACAGGATTAAGATAATCCAGCTGCCGCGGCTTGAGATCAATGACGGTATTGAAATAATAACATTCAGAAAGGGATATTCCTATGCCCTTTTGGATTCGGACGATATCCCGCCTGAGGATGAAAAGTATATACCGCCCATGCCGGGAGAGTATTTCGATATAGTTTTGTTTGAGGCCAATGTGCCGATCGTGGAAAAGAAGTACCTTCTCAAAATCCCCGTAGAGAAGCGGGTTCATTCGCAGATATATAACGGCCCTATGTACTCGGCCACGACATATAACGAGGATACAACCACATATAGCTGGTGGATTAAGGATATGCCTGCTCGGAAATCAGAAAGTTTTACACCTGATGCTTCGGATATCACCACCAAAGTGGTGCTGGCCACCGTGGAAAGCTGGGAGGCCAAAAGC
>WJIM01000139.1 GCA_014730285.1 Candidatus Zixiibacteriota bacterium | reverse complement strand
CCGCCGCCGCCGCGTCCACGGCCACCGCCGCCGCCGCCTCTGGAACCGCGATCCTGGCGGGGACGAGCCTCGTTGACATTCAATGCTCTGCCGTCAAGCTCCTTATTGTTAAGCTCGGCCATCGCGGCCTCAGCCTCTTCTTTGGAATCCATCTCAACAAACCCAAAGCCTTTTGAGCGTCCGCTGAACTTGTCCATGATAATGTTAACTTTGTCGACAGTGCCGAATTCTTCAAAGGCACGTCTGAGTTCTGCTTCTGTCGTATCGTGCGACAGATTACCTACGTAGATATTCATTCTACTCTCCATAGGATGCTTATACGATCCAGTCTAACCAATTATAGCGCCGATACGTGATAAACAATCCTCTAATTAAGTTTCCGTTAAATTGTCACCAGATTAAGTTCGTCAAAGCTCAGCTTTGGGGATGCAAATCCTGGGATAAATAATGTGGGACAACCGTTGTCATGGGGGAAATAACAGTAATTGGATTAAAAAAGTCAATGTTTATTTTGGGCAGACCTTCAAATAATTATCAGCCTACCTGTTGCCCAGCTTCAGATACAATTCATCAATCCCCTTGATCTTGTCCCGGTGATCAAAATACTCGGAAAATCCCTCCGGCATAATACGATACTGGTAGTTGCCTACCTCCCGTGTCAGCAGCACGATGCTGTCGGATACCTGGCAGCAGATTTTGTAAACTCCGATACTATCCTCGATCCGGGTTGTATCGGGCATCTCAACGACAGTTTTGCCGTCCGGCAGATGGACTATTACCGTATCCACAAGTTTTTTGGGGAAGAGGTATTCCAGGGGCTGCTTATAGGTTTCCGGATCGATGTAATGCTTCTTTTTGCTCTCATAGTCGAGAAAGGTCAGATCAAGAATCTGCTTTTTCCCTATCCTGTGAACCGCGCTTCGTATTCTGCCGTACAACTTCAGTTTCTGAACCGGCTGGTCTATTTCGACTTTGGGAAAGTCAAGGCTGTCTACGAGGAATTTATCACAGAGCTCGAAGATATTATTGGTCAGGATATTGTGCCGGTTTATTTCGGAGAAGGCGGCGATTCCCCCACTGAAAAGATCGCGGGGATTGCCGGTAAGATAATATTCCATTTTGACATCTACAGAGCGGTTCTTCTGCGGCCACAGCTCTGTTTTCCTGACGATCAGGTTCTCTTCGGCCGTGGAGGAGTCGGTACGCAGGAGGCATCCCGACATCGGATCGACCACGAGCGCATAGGTGTTCTCATCCTGCCAGGGAAGTTCACCGATATCGCAATCATTACGGGTGGGATCGATCCAGAGAGTATCGCCATCGGCCACCGCAAAGAGTATGGCATGATTGAAACGCGCCAGGGAGGGAAAGTCGGGATCGGTTATACCGGCATCCCTGGTAGAAAGCAGCACATATTTCGCATCCAGACCGGCAAAGCGCAGCATGGAAACATAGAGCGAACTCAAATCCTTGCAGTCACCGTATCCTCTTTCGAATGTGTCCCTGGATTTATGCGGCTGCCATCCTCCGATTCCGGTATGTATGGCCACATATCTGGAGAGCTCGGAAAGGCGCCTGTGAAGATTGCGGCAAATCTCTTTCTCGGTTTCGGATTCGGCCACTATTTTACCCATGAATTTCTCCTGTTTGTCGCTCAGCTCAAAGCATTCATGGACCATGATATAATTTCCCTGGGATAGTTTGTTCCAGCTGCTGCCGTCAAACTTATATCCGCCCAGCTTATACTCTGCGGGTGCGAACTGAATAGCTATGCCGCCGAATTCTATGAACGATGCATAATCGCCCTCCTCGAGTTCGGGGACGTCATTTAATTCCCAAGTATATATTTTCTTTCCGTCGGATGAAATCGTGTCGGGGGGAGGGACCATGTCGCTGCTTTTATAATCGAACACAAAATCATCATCGGTGGTCAGGGTGTATTTCGCATGCCTGACAGGCACATAGGACTGCGGCCTCCAGTCCGGCCACTGGAAGAGAGTTTTCCGCTTGGTTTTATATGAATACTCAACCGTATAGGGATAGATATCCCTCGAGAAGGCAAAAATATTATAGCAATAATCGGCATAAACCTCATAGCTTCCAAATCCGCACAGCTTCTTGCCGTCGTCCTTTTCAAGCTCTTTGACAAGCTCACCGTTGGCGTCATAAAGCCGGGCGCTGAAATCCTTCAATTCCAGAAGGGAAGATTCCCAGATGATTTTTAGGGCCAAGTAGTCGCCATCCCGGTTCAGCACCTCGATTTTTTCGTAGTATTCGGTCTCCGCCTCGTTGCTGCCCTTTATTTCGCAGTTTACGTTTCTTTCCAGAAAGACCGCATCATCATCGGAACCGCCTAATACCAGCTCTGCATTGAATGCAAATGCGATCAGCAGGGTGGTCAGGCATAAAGATAACAACTTTGATTCTTTCATTTAATGTCCCCCTTTTACTGCTTCTCTCCCGCAGGCGCCAGCGCGATTTGGTCGTATGAAGATTCTTCCATGGCATCAAAAACCCATTTAATATCCTCATAGTCCGGCGGTTGGAAGTATGCTCTCTTTACATTTAATTCGGATTTTATTATCACTTTGGTTCCATCATACATTGCCCTGCGGGTAAAGCTGAGGCCGTCAATTGACTTGTCCACATGTGCTGGCAGTTCAGTTACCTTCATATTCTCCGGAGGATAAACTTCGAGACGGCATTCAGCTCTATATGGGAACTTGAAGTCGATAGGCAGCATGCGTCTTTCGGATTTAAAGGGATTATCGGAAACTTCGGCGGCATCAATCGGCACCAGCATATTATCCCCGAGGAAGTCGCTCAATTCAGGAATCTCCAGAACGAATTCGACAGAAAGGCTGTCTCCGGTTTTATCGAGATATATCGAATCCTCCACAATTTCATATTCCATTTCCATGCCGTCAATTATGTTTGCCACTATTTGGCTCTCTTTAATGCTATCCTCGAGGTAATCCTCGAACTCATGAATATTATGACCGCGCACGCATACACATGTCGAACAGACGGCGGAACCGTCGTCAGCCAAATACATTTTTGTCTCGATTGTCTTTCCACTTTCCCGTGGCCGCGGCTTAAAACTGATTGCACGGCTGTTTTCACCGTCAATAAGCACACCTCCATAAATAAGGTCATCGGGCGGGGAATAGGGGAATGCTGTCGAACGGTCCCTGGTGTCCAGAATACACTCGCTGCTGTCGATTGAGACATGACAGATCAGATGATTGAATTGCAGGAACTGAATCATCTCCGGATTGAATTTGGCATGGTCCCGTGTGGCGATCAGTAATGGATGGGCGTTATAATCGAGGCTTTGCAGGAAGGCGGCCAGCATCATGTTTTTATCATACGCCGAGGCGGATTTTTTCTCCAAGATCTCCTGAGCGTCGCGATCATTTTTGCCAAGCTTATAATCCGTAACTATACTGTCCCGCACGAATTCATAAATTGCAGCGATTGTGTCTATGCGGGTCTCGGCGTTTGCCGATATATTGAAGGCCTTTTCCCTGATATCATCCTCATTGTCCATAAAATCTTCGAAAGTCTTCTGGTACAACTCTCCGTATTCGCTCCAGTCTGCCAGAATCTCCTCGCCCCCGAAGCCGGATAACTGCATATAAAGCGAGGCATACGAGTTCAATATGGCTGAGGACTTCGGCTCGACCTCGATCGGCATGAGGTTATCGAGCTCCCATGTAAATATCATGTAGTCTTCTCCGAAATACCCGTCATCTTCAGCAACCGGCTGTTGTTTGTCACGAGGCATATTATTGCAGGCGATGCTGTAGGTAAAGCCGCCCGCCAGTTCCACAATATAACGCGATTTAAGCGTGTAGAGGTCACTCTGGAAATACCAGGGATCGAGCATCCATAAGCGAAAATGCTCGTATTTGTATTTATACTCCAATATCGAGCCATTCACAACGGCCGGAAATGTAAAGGCGGTTACCTCCTGGCTGCCAATCTGTTTTTTAAATTCACTCTCGACCTTATGACGCTCACCGTCAGGGGTTATAGTATGCGCCTCAAGATGATGTATCCTTTCATCCTTTAGTCTGGGAATCTCAATCGATATTAGTTCCTCGGCCCGATCCTTATCGAAGACTTTGATTCGAACGTGCCGTTCCAGCGTTACACCTTCCCACATAGAGATATGAGTCTTGCCGATATCGAATATTTTTACCGCCGCCGCATCCGGATATTCAACCGGCGGTGCAAGTTCCCATTCCCAGTCCTTGATTTCCTCCCATTCCTGCCCATGCACCATTGCCATTGCGGCAAAAATGATTATGACAAGCCAGCAAGCCGTAAATTTGCATGATTTTTCGGGCATGGTAAACCTCCCAGCATTAGAAAAAGAGCAAAGTCTATAATTGTTTCTGCCAACCATAAGGGCTCCCCAGATGATCGTGGCCATCTACCAAAGATTATAAAATTTTCCGCTTTCAATGGCAATTATTTTTTTGGATAGAAACGGGATAATTTCATCGTAGTTTTTTGCTTGTGATATTAGCAGTTCAGGGAAAAAATAAAGGCAAACCACCGGCAAATCCGCATTTGTGCCTGTCGTTTTCTCTAACTTACTCGGAACCATTAGCTTTTGTGGATGTTATAGCAACTGCCGTGATCTTTATGCTTATTTATTGTAATTGCAAAAGAAATCTTGACATAACCGATTAATTATTTATTATTTAAATGAAATATTACATGTAACTGCCGATATTTCGGCAAGATAGAATACCTGAAAGGAGTTGATATATTTGGTAGGCGTACGTGTACGCGATGATGAATCGTTTGAAAAAGCACTGAGACGTTTTAATAAGTTCTGCGAGAAGAACGGAATTCTTTCGGATATTAAAAAACATCAGCATTTCGAAAAACCCTCCGATCGGAGGAAGAGGAAAATAAATGCGGCCAAACGAAAAAATCGCCGCAGAGACAGATAATTGATCTGATGACAATCAGCGAACGTATCGAATCCGATATAAAAGAGGCCATGAAAGCGCGGGAATCCGAGAAACTAACATACCTTCGCAATTTCAAATCGGCCCTTAAATATAAAGAGATCGATAAACATGATAAACTGACGGAAGAGGAGGAAATTCAAGTCCTCTCTTTCGCTGTTAAACAGTTGCGGGATTCGCTTGAGCAGGCCCAAAATGCGGGCCGTGAAGATCATGCATCAAAGACCGTAGCCGAACTCGAGCTGGCGCTGACTTATCTTCCCGAGCAGATGAGCGAGGAGGAGATAGAGAAGATTGCCCGCGAGGTTATCGCGGAGGTTGATGCAAAAGGACCCTCGGATATGGGCATTGTAATGAAGGGTATTATGCCCGAAGTCAAGGGAAAAGCGGATGGCAGCGCTGTTAAAGCCGTAGTGATGCGGCTTTTGAAGGGATAATAAGAGCAGTCAGTTTATAAAGCATGGAGGCTGTGTGTGAATTGGCTTGATTTTGTGCTGATTGCGGGCCTGTTTATAGCTCTCATACTGGGCAGCAAGGTTGGCCTTGTGCGCTCGGTCATGAGATTTTTTGCATTGGCCGCAGGCATTATTATAACCACCAATAATGCCGACATAATCGCAATTGAGGTTGCCCGTCATATCGACGCTTCTCCCATGATAATCGCTATAATCAGTTTCGTCCTGCTGCTGGCGATTCTTTATGGCATCTTCCGCCTTGTTGTAATAATGTTCTATAAGGTCTCCCAGCTCCAATCGCTGGGCCAGACCGATAAGATCGGCGGCGGTGTTATGGGCGCGATAAGAGGCTGGGTGTTCCTCGGATTTCTTTTTTTCATCCTGACTTTGACCCCGATGCCCGAGGGATTTCACCGCATGGTGGACAATTCGATGCTCTCCGAACCGATGATGCGGACGATTACATTTCTGTATGACGGTACGCATATGCTGCATCCGGACAGCAGATCGTTCGTTGACGAGGTCGAGAATAATCTGCAGGAGACCAACAAGATTCGCTTCGACGCAGTAGGCGAGCCGGAGAATTCCTTTGACCGACAGAGGGCGAATGATGCGGTCAGGGAGAAGATGCAGGTTATTCAGAGGTATTTCGGGCCGTTGCAGCGGGAAGAGACATGAGCTCTAAGCCTCTTCCTCGGCAGACGCTTTTTCGGTCAGGTCTTTAAGTTCGGCGGTCAGCTCTTCGGCACGTTTAGGGTCGCCCGCCCTCTCGGCGCTGGCGATTTGCGTGATTAGCGCTTTGCGTTTATTCTCAAGGTTCAAATGTTTGAGACGCCGGGCAAAATCTCTGAAGAGCCTTTCGGTGTCTTTTGTGCCCAGTTCCATATTGGAGGCTTGGGATATTATTTGAGACTGCTCCGGATCGCTGATATTATTCAAAAGATAAGACACATCAATTGACGGATTCTTACTCCTCAAAAGCTGCATCTTATTGTAAATCTCCCTCATTACGGGGTCGGTAAAATCATCCTCTGAAATCTCCAGAAGGGCTTTTTCCAGCAGGTTCATATTCTCGATTAGAACCGCCAGTATCTGAAGCTGTATCTTTTGCAAGGCAGAATCCGAAGATTTCTTTTTTTCCTCGCGCATAGGCCTTCGGGCCTTCTGCATCGATCTGTCAAGCTCGTTTTTTAAGCTGTTCAGATCGATATCGAAGATTTTGGAAGTCTCTTTCAAAAATAATTCCCGCCTGATACTGCTGTCGGATCGGGCCGCAATATTGACCAGGTCGATAAGGACATTTTCCTTATCCCGTGCCGACATGTTTTCGAAGAGCGTGCTTAAGGTTTTATAAACGAAATTCGGGAAGCTGAGAGCATTATCGATCATCTCTTTCAGTTTTTCAGGGCCGTTTTCGCGGAGATATGAATCGGGGTCCTCGCCCTTGGGCAGAAGCACGACCTTAAAATCCAGCTCGGCGGCCATCAGGTGCGGAGCGCACCGCTTGGCGGCCATAATTCCGGCATTATCGGAATCGAAAAGCATAACCGCAGCCGGAGAGTAACGTGAAATAAGGCGGGCATGATCCAGTGTGAAGGCCGTGCCGGAGGAGGCTACAACATTCTGAAAGCCGCCCTGCCACAGGGCCAGCAGATCCATATAGCCCTCAACCAAAATCGCGTGTTCCTGCTTGCGGATATGCGGACGTGAGAAATTCAGGCCGTAGAGAACTTTGCTCTTATTATATAATTCGGTTTCGGGCGAATTCAGGTATTTGGCCCTGTCTTCTTTGGAAAGGGCTCGTCCCCCGAATGCAATCGCTTTTCCTGTGAAATTCAGGATCGGGAAGATCAGCCGTCTCCGGAATCTGTCATAGTATCCGCTGCCGTCCTCACGTGCAATCACAAGGCCGGCATTTACAAGCTCTTCTTCCGAAATTTCCAGAGTACGGGCGTGTTTCAAGAGGTTATCCCAGGCGTCCGGCGCGAATCCGAGTTCGAAGTGATTGATCGTATCCTCGCTCAAGCCGCGGCTTTCCTTAAGATACCTTAATACCTTGAGTCCGTTTTCGGTCTCCCAGAGCTGCTTGAGGAAAAACTTTCTTGCCACCTGATTGGCATAATAAAGATGTTCGTATTTCGACCTTTCCTCGGGTGCCAGCTTTTTTTCGGGCAGTTGTATTCCGGCGCGTTTGGCCAGATATTTCACTGCATCGATAAACGACAGATTCTCATGTTCCATAAGGAATGTGTAAACATTCCCGCCCTTGCCGCATCCAAAGCAGTGATAGATTTGCTTTGAGGGTGAGACGGAAAATGAGGGGGTTTTCTCGTTATGAAAAGGGCATAGTGCGAGATAATTGGCTCCCCGCTTTTTGAGCTTCAAAAAATCGGAAAGGACCTCAACGATATCATTGGCCTGTTTTATCTCTTCTATCAGGTGTTCCGGGTAGATATTAGCCATACTCGAATATACCTCAATACGAATTTGCTGTCAATTTCAGAAAAAAAATGACTTTTTCATTGATATTATAAAGATATTATTTAAATTGCTTCAGCAGTATGGAGAAATTAAAAAAAGAGGCCAAGATAGGCCGCTACAAAATCAGCTATTACCAGAAGGGCAAAGGGAAGGCCCTGCTTCTTCTGCACAGTCTCTTGAACACCGCCTATTCCTTCAGGAATATCTATGAGCCGCTGTCGGTTAAATACAAGGTTATTATGCCCGATTTGCTGGGATGCGGTGAATCGACCAAGCCGGATGATTTCGATTTTACGCTGAAGTCGTTCGCCGAGCATATTAAGCTCTTTCTTGACCAGATAAAGGTTAAGAAGCTGACAATCGGAGGGGTTTCCGGAAGCGGCGCGATAGCATTGAAGTTCGCCACTATGTATCCGGAGATGGTGGAGAAGCTGGTGTTAATTGATGCGCTTGGTATGGAAGCAGGTCGAGCGGGAGCTGCACGCGGTCTGCCGGTCAGGGGCAATGTTAATGACAAGGATATGGTTCTCAGGCTGTATCTCAGTCAATTTAACAATCCCTCGGTTGTTTCGGCCGAGGAGCGAGATAAAATCGCCGAGCTGGCCGTAAGCGACAGCGTTCCCGAATGCACCCACAAGATTCTGCAGGCCAATGCGGATTTTGCCGTGGATGGTATCGAAAAAATCGAGGTTCCGACCCTTGTAATCTGGGGCGAGAAGGACCCGGTGCTTCCGAAAATCATGGCCGAGAATTTCGTCAACAAAATCCCGAATTCTCAGTATGTCATGATTCCCGAGGCCGGCCATCTGCCGCACGAGGAAAGCCCCGAGGATTTCAATACGGTTTTGCTGGATTTTCTGAAGGGTAACCTGCCGAAATCCAAATAAGGCCTGGCCTTATATAATCGAAACTGTTTGACATCGCATCTATTAGCATCTATAATAGTGGGCTATGACAGATAAGTTTGGCAACATAATTGTGGAGCAATTGCCCGTCGGTATGATGGAGGTAAATTGCTATCTTGTGTATGACGCCGAGTCCAAAGAGGGGGTTATTATAGATCCCGGCGATGAGGGTTCGCATATAATCCATCGTGTGGAAGAGCTGGGGCTCAAGATCAGCCAGATCATCCTGACCCATGGGCATGGCGATCATATTGGAGCGGTTGAATATATCCATAAGCGGCTGGGCTTAAAATTGGCGATTGGCAAAGGTGATGCCCCGATGATTTCTGACGCCTCCAGCAATCTCTCGCAGAATCTGGGTCTAATGTTAGAGCTTCCCCCTCCCGATGTAAACCTTTCTGAGGGCGATACTATCGCTGTGGGGAATCAAAAGCTTACCGTGATCGAAACCCCGGGACATACACTGGGAGGAATCAGCCTGGTGGGCGAGGGATTCGTAATCAGCGGCGACCTGATTTTTGCCGGATCGATAGGCCGTGTCGATCTGCCCGGCGGAGATTACGACACGATCATTACCGCCATCAAGACAAAGATACTGCCTTTGGGGGATGAATACGCGATCTATCCCGGGCACGGCCCCAAAACCACGGTGCTTCAGGAAAAAACATTCAACCCATTTTTGATAGAGGGATAATAAAATGGAATTCAATCATCCTGTGGGCGACTACCATGTGCATCCGGATTTTTCTATTGATGCCAAAGGCAGTCTTCGGGAATATTGTGAAAAGGCGATGGAAATCGGCCTGGCCGAAATCGTTTTTACCACCCATGTCGATTCGAACCCAGCCAGCGAGGACTGGAATAAAATCATCATAAACGGTGAAAAGAAGCCGGTTACCGCGGAAAATCTGAAAATTTACCAGGATGCCGTGAAGGAGCTGATTAACGGGAATGATCCGGTCCCGATAATGGTGCGCTGCGGGGTAGAGGTTGAGTATCATCCCGAGGTCGAGGATTCGTTTCTGCAGATGGTTGCGGACATGAATTTCGATTTCGTGCTGGGCGCTGTACATTTTATTGATGATGGCCTCCTAACTGTGGAAAAGGATGTTAAGCGCCTTCTGAAAAAATATTCGCCGGTTGAACTGATTGAGAAGTATTACAAGATAGTTCAGAAAGCCTGCCAGGTTCCGCTATTCGACAGCCTGGCCCATCTGGATATATACCGCCGTCTGGGCACAAAGCTCTTCGGGGAAGAGGCCGCAAGGATCGATTATGAATTTCTGGATGAGACGCTGGAGGCTTTGGTAAAGTACGGGCTTCCGATTGAGGTCAATACCTCCGGCATCAGGCATGGCATAGGCGACTGGTATCCCTCTAAACCACTTCTTCACAAGGCGCGTCAGGCCAATGTTCTAATTGGCGGACTGGGCAGCGATGCTCATGCTCCCGACCAGCTTGCCGTCGATTTCGAGATGGCACATCTGATTGTTCATGAATCCTATCCGCAGATATACGAGGATTGATATTGCCGAAACTCTCCAGGGATTTTTACGAAAGACCTACTCTTACAGTTGCCAGGGAGATTCTTGGCAATATTTTTGTCTTCAGGAATAAAACCCGGATGAAAGGTAGGATTGTCGAGGCCGAGGCATATATCGGCCAGGATGATCCGGCCTGCCATGCCCGTTTTGGGCCGACCGAACGCAATAAGGTCATGTTTGGGCCGGGAGGATACACATATATTTATTTTATCTACGGCATGTATAACATGCTCAATTTCGTGACCGAAAATGAGGGCTTTCCGGCAGCCTGCCTGATACGGGCTATGGAGCCGTTGGACGGGCTCTCGGTTATGCACAAAAACCGTAATACGGACAAAGTAGAGAATCTTACCAGCGGCCCGGGCAAACTATGTACCGCCTTTGGCCTTACAACCGGGCATTCCGGAATCGACATGACCGGGGATATAATATATCTTGAGGATGACGGCTTTAAGCCGGGGAATATCGTCAGTGCGGAGAGAGTCGGGATTAGCGACGGCCGGGATAAGAAATGGCGGTTCTATATAAAAGGGAACAAGTTTGTGTCGAAAAGATAAAATTTTATTGAGCGATTGGGGCCTTTGTTTGTTTATTATCATGGTAGTTATTATGTGTATATGAATTACAATGTGTCATTCTGAGCGAAGTCGTAGATTTGGCTTCTGACGGACGAAGAATCTTTATGATAGGAGATTTTTCGTCGCTTGCGCTCTTCAGGATGACAACGAATAGATAAGCTATGTTTTGTCAGTTCCTTTTCCGCCGAAGGCGGAATGAGAACTGACAGCGCTTGTAAAATAAGGATAGGTAATGTTTCAAGAATGCCGTCAGGTCACAATCCCATCTAAGACGAAATCAGGACCTGACGGAACAAAGAAAGGTTCGTTTTTTCCGTTGGGAGGGGACTCCCGACGACAAGGTGTATAAATCATGATTGACTGGGAAAGAGCATTATTATCGATACCGATTTTTCTGCTGGCATTGACTGTACATGAGTTCGCGCACGGTTACGCCGCATATAAGCTGGGTGACAAAACAGCCTTTCGTGCCGGACGCTTGACTTTTAATCCGATCAAACATATCGATCCATTTGGCGCACTCGTATTCGTATTGTCGAATTTCACCTTTGGCTGGGCCAAGCCGGTTCCTGTAAATGTCCATAATATAGCGGATGCTAAGAAGGGTATGCTGATAACCGCAGCCGCCGGACCCGCCTCCAATATAGTTCAGGCTTTCGTATTCGGTATGCTTATAAGATTCGGTAATATTCCGGTGTATGTTTTGGCCTCGCCTGAAACCGATCTTGAGACAATATTGGGTAAATTTATATGGTTTGGTCTCTTCGTGAATTGTGCCCTGGCCTTCTTCAATCTCCTGCCTGTTCCACCCCTGGACGGCTCTAAGATTATGTACGGCCTTCTTCCAAGGGGCAAAGAACATATAGTGTATAACCTTGAGCGCTACGGGCCGATTGCACTTATCTTTCTAATCGGTTTTGGCTTTTTAACCGGGACATCAATAATCTGGGCTATAATAGGCCCCTTTGTGAATACTGTAATTTTTATTTTTACAGGGCAAAACCTCTTTTGAGCAGAATCAAATACATAGCGCTTTCTCTTCTTTTTATCATCTCAGCTATTCTTATCTCATGTGCGGCGCAGCCTAAGCTGACCCCATCTGAACAGGAAATGCTGGAGGATGAAATTATGCAGATGCTCCAGAGAAAGCAGGAAGAGCAGAATAATTCGGCCTATCTGATGCAGGTTAAGTTAAAGACTCCCGATTTGAAGAAGAAATTTCGTCTGGAGGTTTACTTCACAAACGATTCGGTTTCGTTTTACTCTCCCGGATTTCTCGGTAAAGGCTCGTTTAAGGGTATTGTCTACGGTGATTCCCTGAGGTTTTATCTGCCATCGGATAAGGCCTACTACCGGGGCCTATGGTATGACCTGACCGAGCCGGATTTGAACCGCTGGCGCGATGTTTTCGAGCTGGCCATTGATATTTTAGCCGGGGATTTTATTCCGGAAAAAAGCGACAGCCTGATCCCCAGAGCCTACGATATGGATTTTGTCGATGATACGCGCGGCATTCGCGGGAGAAGCTCGGTCTGGGATTATATATTTGCGGCCGATTTTGATGATTTCGATAATGCTGTTTACGGCTGGGCTAAGGATATGCTTGTAGTCAATTTTGAGATGCGGTATTATGACCCCGATGACTTTCCGTATTTCAAGCTCCATCGCACTGAAATTGATTACAGCAATTATCTGCAAAGCCGGAATAATCCGGAGATAGAGAATTTCGAAAGTGAAATCCGCTTCGAATTTATCGAACAGCGCTACAATATTGATATCCCCCCGGAGAAGTTCGAGCTGGAAATACCCGCCAGCGCTGAGAGAATCGAGGGCCTGATCCTGAAATAAGCTTGCTATTGACAAACCGATCCGGAAATGTTTAAATTCCGTAAAATTCGCCAGGTATATCCTGGTTTTTTAGTTTATCGAGGTGCTGTTTGCCGCTTTATCGCAAAATATTAAATTATTTGCTGCCGTACTGGAAGCATATGCTGGTCTCAGCGGTCAGCATGATAATCTTCGCGCTTTTGTCGGGCGCATTAATTTGGCTGATCGGCCCGTTGATGGGTACGCTGTTCGGTTCCGGATCAGGTTATGGTATCACAGAACAGATCGAGCAGGTCAGCCCTGATGAAAAGAATGCAGATATATCCGAAGGGCAGAAGATTGTCAGCGGTTTTGCCAAACTGCGTGAGTCTATCAAGGAATTCGTCAACGATCTCGTAATAGCCGACACCAAAATCGGCACGCTCCAGAATCTTTGTATCGCAATCGTATTTATAGCACTGGGCAAGAGCCTCTTTTTCTACACCCAGGGCTATTTCATGGCCTATGTCGAGCAGAAATTCATACGCAATCTGCGTGTCGATCTTTTCAGACAGTATCAGAAATTGTCGCTCTCTTATTTTCACGGCACCCGCACCGGTCAGTTGATCTCGCATGTAACCAATGATGTCATGATCCTGAGGGAGTCTCTGGATCAGGCCTTTAATCGCATAACGCGCGATCCGCTTTTAATTATAATT